>DASVLN010000169.1:0-7318 GCA_036384855.1 Burkholderiaceae bacterium
CTCCACGGCGGCGCGGACCGCGGCGTGGTCGGCGTCGTCGTCGGCGAGAGCGGGATGCGTGAGCGTTCCCATCAGCGACGAGGCATGGTGGACGAGAGCGCGGCTGCGTTCGACCAGCAGGCCCCAGGCGTCGGCGTTCAATTCGCGGGCTTTCGAAGTGGCGAGGCCGCCAGTGTCGATCGATCCCATGCCTGTCGAGTTGCAAGCTCCGGGCCCGATGTGGCGCCTGCACGAACCGCGGCCGCCGGCGTTGCGCGAAACGGCGCGCGGCGTGCGATATCTCACGCGCCGGGTGGCCTCCGGACGATCGCCGCAGGCGCGCGCCGCGTCGCGGGCAGCCGCCCGAGGCGCCCCGCGGTCGGCACGCCGACGGGGCGCGGACGTTCTTGCCGCAGGATCAGCCGGCAATCTTCTCCAGGCAGTACCCGAGGCCCCGCACCGTGGCGATGCGGATCGGCCCCTGCTCGATCTTCTTGCGCAGGCGGTGGATGTAGACCTCGATGGCGTTGTTGCTCACCTCCTCGCCCCATTCGCACAGGCGGGTGACGAGCTGGTCCTTGCTCACGAGGCGGCCCGCGCGCTGCAGCAGCACCTCGAGCAGGCTGATCTCGCGCGCCGACAGCTCGATCATCTGGTCGTTGATGTAGGCCACGCGCCCGTTGGCGTCGAAGGTGAGCGGCCCGTGGCGGATCACGCTCGAGGCCGTGCCCAGCCCGCGCCGCGTGAGCGCGCGCACGCGGGCCTCGAGTTCCTGCAGCGAGAATGGCTTGGCCATGAAGTCGTCGGCGCCCAGGTCGAGGCCCTTGACGCGCTGGTCGACCGAGTCGGCCGCGGTGAGGATCAGCACCGGCAGCGACGAGCCGCGCGCGCGCAGCTTGCGCAGCACCTCCATGCCGTGCAGGCGCGGCAGGCCGAGGTCGAGGATCAGCAGGTCGAACTCGTGCGAGGCGAGGGCGGCATCGGCCTCGGTGCCGCTGGAGACCTGGTCGACCGCGTAGCCGGAGCCGCGCAGGGAGCGCAGCAGCCCGTCGGCGAGGACCTGGTCGTCTTCCGCGATGAGGATGCGCATGGCGGGGTTGTCTCCTTGCCGGCTCCGGGCGTTTTCAGTCGATTCGGCGCGCGCGGCCGGCCTCTCGCCCGGGTTAATGCCCGGTTTCGCCGCGGGGATGCTCGTGGGGCGCCGCTACATTCGTTTTGTCGATTCTAAGAACCCCGCGACCCGTCCGATTGCGATCGCGCAGTGGCTCATCCAGCGAGCTTGTGCCTCGCCACAATGACCGAAACCCTGCAAAAGGGCTGTACAGATATCCAGCCCTGTCCCATAATTCCCGGCAGCGAAAACTGCCCAACCCGGAGATCCGCATGGACGCCACCAAGAACGCTTCCGCCAAGAACGCCCCCGCGCCGGCCGCCGCCAGCGCGCTGAACACGGAGAAGGCCAAGGCGCTGCAGGCTGCGCTCGCGCAGATCGAGAAGCAGTTCGGCAAGGGCTCGATCATGCGCCTGGGCGAGAGCGAAAAGATCGAGGACATCCAGGTCGTGTCCACCGGCTCGCTGGGCCTGGACATCGCGCTGGGCGTCGGCGGCCTGCCGCGCGGCCGCGTGGTCGAGATCTACGGCCCGGAGTCGTCCGGCAAGACCACGCTGACGCTGCAGGTTGCTGCCGAGATGCAGAAGCTCGGCGGCGTCTGCGCCTTCATCGACGCCGAGCACGCGCTGGACATCCAGTACGCGCAGAAGCTCGGCGTCAACCTGCAGGAGCTGCTGATCTCGCAGCCCGACACCGGCGAGCAGGCGCTCGAGATCGTGGACGCGCTCGTGCGCTCCGGCTCGGTGGACCTCATCGTCGTCGACTCCGTCGCGGCGCTGACGCCCAAGGCCGAACTCGAGGGCGAGATGGGCGACTCGTTGCCCGGCCTGCAGGCCCGCCTGATGAGCCAAGCCCTGCGCAAGCTGACCGGCACCATCAAGAAGAGCAACACGATGGTGATCTTCATCAACCAGATCCGCATGAAGATCGGCGTGATGTTCGGCAGCCCCGAGACGACCACCGGCGGCAACGCGCTCAAGTTCTACGCCTCGGTCCGCCTGGACATCCGCCGCATCGGCTCGATCAAGCGCGGCGAGGAGATCATCGGCAACGAGACCAAGGTCAAGGTCGTCAAGAACAAGGTCTCGCCCCCGTTCAAGGAAGCCGAGTTCGACATCCTCTACGGCGCGGGCATCAGCCGCGAGGGCGAGATCATCGACCTGGGCGTCGCGGCCAAGGTGGTCGAGAAGTCCGGCGCCTGGTACGCCTACAACGGCGAGAAGATCGGCCAGGGCAAGGACAACTGCCGCGAATTCCTGAAGGAGAACCCGGCCCTGGCGGTCGAGATCGAGAACAAGGTTCGCGAGTCCCTGGGCGTGCCGCTGGTGCCGGTCGGCGACGATGCCGACAAGGGCTGACGCACGCGACTGATTTGCGCCGTCACGCGATGGCGTCCTCCGCCGCGCTCCTGCCGCCGCCTCTCGCCACGACGAGGCGAACGTCCGTGAGTGGGCCTTCCACGAATCCTGCGCGGAGCAAGCGGGCCGGCCCGCTGTCGCCTCGCGCACTGCCTCGGAGCGTGTCGATGAGCGCTGGCGCCCTGCGTCCCGTCGAACGGCCCGGACGGCAAGTTCGTCCGGGGCGTCCGCGTCGTCCCGGTCATCCGGCTGGAAGGCCGGCGTTCGTGGAGCGGCGGATGGCGTTGACGGCGCTGGCCGCCACGACGGCAGCGTTCGTCCAGGTCGCCGGATTCGACGAACCGGGCGATGTCGCCATCGTCGAGGCGCTCGTGCGAGCCATTCGCTCGCCGGAGGGGTTCGAGCGGCTCATGTCGCTGGAAACGTTCCCGCAAACGGTCGCTGCCGGGGCCGCGCGCGGGACGGGCTCCGGCCAGGCGGATCGGGACGCCCCCGGCGGTGGCGCGACAGGCAGCGCGGCGGCTCGTCGTGGCGCGGCGGGGGGCGCTGCCATGGACGCGCGGGCCACGCCCGTCGCGCCCCATCGCCTCGCCGACGATCACCGCGCATCCGATTTCTTCGTCTTCGCAGACGACCATTGCCTCGACCGGCTCACCGCCGCGTCGAGGTTTTTTTGCGCCCCCGGGGGCGGCTTCCTTGCCACGATCCCGGATTGGGCGTGACGTCTCCGGAAAGATCTCGTCGCGCACGCGCGCGGCCCAGCCTCAAGATGCAGGCGATCGCGCTCCTGTCGCGGCGCGAGCACAGTCGCCAGGAACTGCGCGCGAAGCTGCTGGCCGCGTTGCGCCGGCGCGCGCGCGAAGACGCCGCCGAGGCTGCCGCCTCGCAGGCGCATGCCGACCCGGTCGAGCGGGCGCTCGCGCAGACGCCGTCGAACGGGATCGACGACGCCTTCTTGCCGCGACCGCGAGCACGGCTGCCGGTGCCGCCGCCCCGGAACTCAGTCGTCGTCGACAGCGATGGCTTTCTCCGGCCGGCGCAGGAGCCGCAAGCGCCGTCTCAGCACGAGCGGGAGCAGGACGCCGACCCGGAAGCCGTCGTCGACGCGCTCCTCGACTGGCTCGCCGCGCGCGGCTATCTGAGCGACGAGCGCTTCGTCGAGACCCGGGTGCATGCGCGCGCCGCGAAGCAGGGCGCCGCGCTGATCCGCCAGGAGCTGGCGCGGCACGGGCTCGCGCTGCAGCCGGAACAGGCGACCGCGCTGCGGGAAAGCGAGTTCGCGCGGGCGCAGGCGTTGTGGCAGCGCAAGTTCGGCGAAGTCGCGGACGAACCTCGCGAGCGCGCCCGCCAGGCGCGCTTCCTGGCCTCGCGCGGCTTCGCGGCGGACGTCGTCCGCCGCATCGTCGGCGGCCAGGACGAGTTCTGACGCCCCGGCGTGGTGCGCGAAGGGCGCGTGCCGCACCGCGAAGCCTGCGCGACCGGCGGGCATGTCCGGGTGCCTCACGTGGTGCAGTGCACCATGTTAAAGTCACCGGTTACATCGGGTTTCCGAGCATTCGCGCTTGCGCGGGCTTCTCCCGGTGCCTGGAATCCATCGCAAAATTCCGTCTTTGCGCTCCCTCCCGCCCGCTGTCGCCCGTCGGCCGGCCGCTCTCGTCGTAGATGCACGCCGCCGCGCAGCCGCCTGGGCACTCCCTTTGGCCGACCACCTCGAGAAGACGCTTCCATGAAGATCCACGAATACCAAGGCAAGGAACTCCTGCGCCAGTTCGGCGTGCCCGTGCCGCGCGGCTACCCCGCGTTCACGGTGCAGGAGGCGGTGGAAGCCGCGCAGAAGCTCGGCGGCAGCGTCTGGGTGGTCAAGGCCCAGATCCACGCCGGTGGTCGTGGCAAGGGCGGCGGCGTCAAGCTCGCGCGGTCGCTGGACGACGTCAAGGCGCTGGCCGGCGAGATCCTGGGCATGCAGCTCAAGACGCACCAGACCGGCCCCGAGGGCCAGAAGGTCCGCCGCCTGTACATTGAGGAAGGCGCGGACATCAAGAAGGAATACTACGTCTCGCTGGTGACCGACCGCGCGACGCAGAAGGTCGCGCTGATCGCCTCGAGCGAAGGCGGCATGGACATCGAGGAAGTCGCGCACTCCTCGCCCGAGAAGATCATCACCGAGGTCATCGATCCGCTGGCCGGCCTGACCGCCGAGCAGGCGAAGAAGGTCGCGGCCGCCGTCGGCCTGCCCGAGGGCTCGCAGGCGCAGGCCGTCGACCTGTTCCAGAAGCTCTACCAGTGCTACATGGACACCGACGCCTCGCTGGTCGAGATCAACCCGCTCAACTGCGACAGCAAGGGTGCGCTGATCGCCCTGGACGCGAAGTTCAACTTCGACGCCAACGCGCTGTTCCGCCATCCCGAGATCGTCGCCTATCGTGACCTCGACGAAGAGGATCCGGCCGAGATCGAGGCCTCGAAGTTCGACCTCGCCTACATCTCGCTGGACGGCAACATCGGCTGCCTCGTCAACGGCGCCGGCCTCGCGATGGCCACGATGGACACGATCAAGCTGTTCGGCGGCGAGCCGGCGAACTTCCTGGACGTGGGTGGCGGCGCCACCGCCGAGAAGGTCACCGAAGCCTTCAAGATCATGCTGAAGAACCCGCACGTCAAGGGCATCCTGGTCAACATCTTCGGCGGCATCATGAAGTGCGACACCATCGCCGAAGGCGTCATCCAGGCCTGCAAGGCGGTGAACCTGAGCGTGCCCCTCGTCGTGCGCATGAAGGGCACCAACGAGGAACTGGGCAAGAAGATGCTGGCCGAGTCGGGCCTGCCCATCATCTCCGCCGACACGATGGCCGAAGCCGCGACCAAGATCGTCGCCGCGGTCAAGTAATCGAGCCCCAGCCCAGACCAAGGAATCAAGCGAAATGTCGATCTACATCAACAAGGACACGAAGGTCATCACCCAGGGCATCACGGGCAAGACCGGCCAGTTCCACACCCTCGGCTGCCAGGCCTACGCCAACGGCAAGAACGCCTTCGTCGCCGGCGTGAACCCGAAGAAGGCGGGCGAGAAGTTCTCGGACATCCCCATCTACGCGACCGTCTCGGAAGCCCGGCAGCAGACCGGCGCGAACGTCTCCGTGATCTACGTGCCGCCCGCGGGCGCCGCCGCCGCGATCTGGGAAGCCGTCGAGGCCGACCTCGACCTCGTGGTCTGCATCACCGAGGGCATCCCCGTGCGCGACATGCTGGTCGTGCGCAACAAGATGAAGGCCAAGGAGGCCGCCGGCGGCAAGAAGACGCTGCTGCTGGGCCCCAACTGCCCGGGCCTCATCACGCCCGACGAGATCAAGATCGGCATCATGCCGGGCCACATCCACCGCAAGGGCCGCATCGGCGTCGTCTCGCGCTCGGGCACGCTGACCTACGAGGCGGTCGCGCAGCTGACCGAGATCGGCCTGGGCCAGTCGTCGGCGGTGGGCATCGGCGGCGACCCGATCAACGGCCTCAAGCACATCGACGTGATGAAGGCCTTCAACGACGACCCGGAGACCGACGCCGTCATCATGATCGGCGAGATCGGCGGCCCGGACGAGGCGGAAGCCGCGCGCTGGTGCAAGGCCAACATGAAGAAGCCGGTCGTCGGATTCATCGCCGGCGTCACCGCGCCGGCCGGCAAGCGCATGGGCCACGCCGGGGCGCTGATCTCGGGCGGCGCCGACACGGCCGACGCCAAGCTGGCGATCATGGAGGAGTGCGGCTTCACGGTCACGCGCAACCCGTCGGAGATGGGCAAGCTGCTCAAGGGCCTGCTCTGAGCTGAACGCAAGCTTGCGGGGGCGGTTAGACTGGGCCCTCGCGGCGAGACGAGGAGGAGCCCGCGGGCTCCTTTTTCTTTGGCCTGCCGCTTGCCTCGCCCGCTCTCCAACCGGATCGCAGACGCGACCCCCGTCGACCGTGGACCTGACCTCCCCCGCCTTCTGGACCGCCCTCGGCTCCATCATCCTCGCCAACATCCTGCTGTCGGGCGACAACGCGGTCGTGATCGCGATGGCCGCGCGCGCGCTGCCGGCGCACCAGCAGAAGCGGGCGATCGTGTTCGGCAGCGTGGCCGCGATCGTGATGCGCGTCGTGCTCACGCTGATCGCGGTGAAGATGCTGACGCTGCCCTACCTGAAGCTGGTCGGCGGGGCGCTGCTGCTGTGGATCGGCGTCAACCTGCTCAACGAGGAAGACGACGGCCACGCGCACGGCACGCAGGCGCCGGGCGTGGCGGCGGCGATCCGCACCATCCTCGTGGCCGACCTCGTGATGAGCCTGGACAACGTCCTCGCCGTTGCCGCCGCCGCACAGGGCAACACGCCCCTGCTGGTGATCGGCCTCGCGGTGAGCGTGCCCTTGATCGTCTTCGGCAGCACGCTGCTGCTGAAGGTGATGGAGCGCTTCCCCTTGATCATCACGGCCGGCGCCGCGCTGCTGGGCTGGCTGGCGGGCGAGATGATGCTGGGCGACCCGGGCATCGTGCGCCGCTTCGGCGAGATCCCCGAGGCCTGGGTGACCGGCGCAGGGATCGCCGGCGCCGTGCTGGTGGTCGCGGTCGGCCTGGCCCTGAAGGCGCGGCGGAAGCGGTTCCAGCAGGCACCGGGCTCCTGAGCGGGGCGCGCCGGCGCGGGCGGCGGTCCCTGCCTGCCACTGTCGCGTGACGGATGCCGCACAGCGGCGCTGGGACAAACCCGGCTCGGATTGACGTGCGCCATGCCAGCCCGCACGCTTCGGCCCATGCCGCGCATCGCGCTTTCCCCGCCGACGCCCGCGCCGACCGCCCCCCGCGCGGCCGCGCGTGCCTGGTTCCGCTTGAGTCGCCTGTTCGGCC
>DASVLN010000170.1:0-3095 GCA_036384855.1 Burkholderiaceae bacterium
CTCGTCACGCTGGCGCTGATCCTCGCCGTCAACGCGAGCCTGAACCCCGGCCTGTGGCACCTGCAGTGGCGCGACGGCCACCTCTACGGCAGCCTGGTCGACATCGTCAACCGCGCCGCGCCGCTCGCGATCGTCGCGCTCGGCATGACGCTCGTGATCGCCACGCGCGGCATCGACATCTCGGTCGGCGCCGTGGTGGCGATCTCGGGCGCGGTCGCGGTGCTGCTGCTCGGCGACAAGCTCGACATCGTCGGCGGCCACACCGTGCCCGTCGCCCGGGTGCCGATGTCGCTGGCCGTGCTCGCGGCGCTGGCGGTGGCGCTGCTGTGCGGCGCGTGGAACGGGCTGCTGGTCGCGCGCGTCGGCATGCAGCCCATCATCGCGACGCTCATCCTGATGGTCGCCGGCCGCGGCGCGGCGCAGCTGCTGTCGGGCGGGCAGATCCTGACCACCTACTACGCGCCCTACTTCGTGATCGGCAACGGCTTCCTGCTCGGCGTGCCGGTGGCAGCGCTGATCGCGCTCGCGGTCTGGGGCGTGACGAGCCTGGTGCTCGAGCGCAGCGCGCTGGGCCTGTTCATCCAGGCGATCGGCATCAATCCGCGCGCCGCCCGCGTGGCCGGGGTGCGCTCGCGCGTCATCACGGTCTGCGTCTACGCGTTCTGCGGCCTGTGCGCGGGCGTGGCCGGGCTGATCGTGACCTCCAACATCAAGAGCGCCGACGGCAACAACGCGGGCCTGCTGATGGAGCTGGACGCCATCCTCGCGGTCACTCTGGGGGGCACGCTGCTGACCGGCGGACGCTACACCCTCGCCGGCACCATGATCGGCGCGCTCATCATCCAGACGCTGACCTCGACGATCTACGCGATCGGCGTCCCGCCCGAGATCAACCTCGTCGTGAAGGCCGTCGTCGTGTTCATCGTGATGCTGCTGCAGTCCGCCGACTTCCGGCGCCAGGTGCGCGCGCTGGTCGTGCGGCCGCCGGTGGGAGGGGCGCGATGATCGCCGCCCGGCCGCCCGAAGGCGATCGCACCGCAGTGCGGAGCACGGAGGTTTCCAAATGACCGCCGCCCGGCCGCCCGAAGGCGATCGCACGGCAGTGCGAAGCACGGAGGTTTCCGAATGACCGCCGCCAAGCGCTCCCGGCTCAAGGTGCCGCCCATCGTCGCGAGCGTCGCGCTGCTGCTCGCGATGGTGGTGTTCGGCGGCCTCATGTACACGGGCTTCTTCAGCGCCCAGGTGTTCCTCAACCTGCTGATCGACAACGCCTTCCTGCTCGTCGTCGCGGTGGGCATGACCTTCGTGATCCTGACCGGCGGGATCGACCTGTCGGTGGGTTCGGTGGTCGCGCTCACGACGATGGTGACGGCCGCGCTGGTCGAGCACGCGCACTGGCCGCCGCTGGTCGTGATCCCGCTGACGCTCGCCGGCGGCGCGGTCTTCGGCGCGTTGCAGGGCTGGCTGATCCACGCGTTCCGGCTGCAGCCCTTCATCGTCACGCTGGCCGGCATGTTCCTCGCACGCGGGCTGTGCTACGTGATCAGCATCGACTCGATCAGCATCACCGACCCGACCTTCACCGCGATCGCCCAGGCCCGCATCGCGCTGCTGCCGGGCGCGGAGATCTCGGTGGGGGCGCTGATCGCGCTCGCGCTGTTCGCCGTGGCGCTCTACGTCGCCCACGGCACGGCCTTCGGGCGCAACGTCTACGCGATCGGCGGCAGCGAGCACTCCGCCGTCCTGATGGGCCTGCCGGTGCGCGCGACCGTGGTGGGCGTCTATGCGCTCAGCGGCTTCTGCGCCGCGATGGGCGGCATGCTGTTCACGTTCTACATGCTCTCGGGCTATGGGCTGCACGCGACGGGCATGGAGCTCGACGCCATCGCCTCGGTGGTGATCGGCGGGACGCTGCTGGCGGGCGGGGTCGGCCTCGTCGCGGGCACGCTGTGCGGCGTGCTGATGCTGGGGCTGATCCAGACGCTGATCACCTTCGACGGCACGCTCAGCGCCTGGTGGACCAAGATCGTGATCGGCGCCCTGCTGTTCGCCTTCTGCCTGCTGCAGCGGCTCACGCAGGCGGCCGATCCTGCCGCCGAGCCGGCCTGACGGCGGGCGCCCCCATTTCCTGAAGCGACGAAGGCCGGACGAGCCGGCCTTCGAATGCGATGCGGCGACGGGCACGCGGCCCGCCGCGGCGCATCAGCGCTGGCGACGACGCGCCATCGTGCCGATCAGGCCCAGGCCGGCGAGCAGCAGCGCCACGTTGGCCGGCTCCGGCACGGCCGGACGGGTGGAGACGTTGACGAACGAGAAGGTCTCGTCGTGGTAGTTCAGGTCGCCGCCGCCGTTCAGGTCCTCGAAGGCGACGTAGGTGCCGGCCGGCGCGGTGCCGTCGCCCGCGAAGCTCGTCGAGTAGACGTGGTTCACGCCGTCGCTGTTCAGGGACGGGTTCGAGTAGAAGGTGTCGCCGGTCGTCTGGACGCGGATGAAGAACGTCAGCACGTCGCCCGCGTGGACGCTGCCGAAGTTGAACGAGGTGTCGACGGCCGTCGAATGGTTCTGCAGGCCGTACAGGCCCGTGTCCACGCCGTTGACCAGGACGCCGAGGTCCTCGTTGTAGGAGGCGCCGGTGCCCAGGAAGTAGGCCACCAGGTCGCCGTCGGACGAGGCGGTGAAGGTGTACGTGTCCGGGTTCTGCGTGCCGGGGTTCGGATACGGGATCGCGCCGGCGTTGGCGGCGCCGGCCGCGGCGAGGGCCAGCGCGGCGACGGCGAGGCGGGTCTTGAGGAACATGCGAGGACTCCAACGGTTGCTTGTGGAACTTCCGCCCGGCGCAAGCGGGTAAGCCCGCAGAGAATTCGCCTTCGGCGTGAAGGATTGGGCGACTTTCTCAACCACGGTTCAGTTGTACGATACGGGTTTTCCCCCATGCCTCACCAGATCCGGTGAAAAGGCCCCACGCGGCGCGGGCCGTCACGACCGCGTCACGGGCGGCGCCGCATCTCCTGGTGCGCGATGCCGGCCTCGACGAACGGCGCGCCGTGCGCGACGAAGCCGGCGCGGCGATAGAAGCCCACCGCGCTGGCCTGCGC
>DASVLN010000171.1:0-6883 GCA_036384855.1 Burkholderiaceae bacterium
GCTGGCCGGCGCCTGAACCGCGCGCCCCGCGCCGCCCAGCACGACCGGGAAGCGGCGCGCCAGCGCGACCACCAGCGGCGACAGGCCCAGGCTGGCGAGCGCGACCAGGCCGAACAGCGCCGGTCCCTGCTCCAGGTGCAGCCAACGGCCGGCGAGCACGAGGATCGCCACGTGCACGAAGTACACCGAGGACGCGACCTTGGCGAGCCCCCGCGTCGGCGCCGCGACCTCCACGTGTCGCGCCGCCAGGAACAGCGCGGGCCCGAGCAAGGCCAGCGAGAAGAAGAGGTCGACGTTGCCGCTGCGCGCCGACCAGACGAAGCTCGCGAGACTCTCGGCCATCACGCCCGCGGCGCCGGCGCACGCCGCCGCCAGGCAGGCGCCCAGCGAAGGCCGGAAGTCCTCGCGGCGGATGACGTAACCGACGACGAGGAAGGGCAGGGCGTCGAGGAGGAAACTGCGGTAAATCCGGTTGGAGAACGCGTGGCTGCCGTAGAGCGTCTCGAGCTGGAGCGCGCACCCGGCGAGGTAGAGCGCCGCCGCGAGCGCCAGCAGCGTCCGGCTCGACCACCGGCGCAGCAGGGCGAGCACCGCCCCGGCGGCGAGCAGCGCCGCGACGTACCAGAGATGCCAGAAGCCGAGCACGAGATCGACCGCGAAGCGGGCCCACGCGTGGCGGTCGGCGGCCGACCCGGGCGCGTGCAACGGCAGGTAGGCGATGGTCCAGAACGCGTACAGCCCGGCGGTGCCCGTGAGCCATGCGCGCACGCGGCCGCGCTGGACGGTGTCGAAGAAGTAGTAGCCGTTGATGACGAGGAACACCGGCACGGCGGCGCGGAACAACCCGTCGACCAGCAGGTGGTTCCACATCGGGCTCACGCCGGCGAGCAGCTCCGCGTGCAGGCCGATGACCATCAGCGCGAGCGCGAGCCGCAGCACGTCCAGACCGAGGTTTCTTTCCATCGCCGAGCCCGCCAGGTTGCGGCGGCGCGGGTCGATGACAAGCCTGCGCGCGCCGAGTTGAACGGCGCACGGTAGCAATCCGGATGCCCGGATGGGTATCCCTAGGGACGCGGCTCGCGCGCGCCGCTCACCCGAGCGCCGAGCTCAACCGGCGGCGGGCCTCCGCCTCGGGCACGTCCTCGCGCGCGGCCCAGTCGAGCAGCTGGTCCTCGCCGATGCGCCCGACATTGAAGTAGGTCGACTGCGGATGCGCGAGGTAGAAGCCCGAGACGCTCGCCGCCGGGGTCATCGCCAGGCTCTCGGTGAGCGCCATGCCCGCCTCGTCGGCCTGCAGGGCCCGGAACAGCGCGCGCTTGATGCCGTGCTCGGGACAGGCCGGGTAGCCGGGCGCCGGGCGGATGCCCCGGTACTGCTCGGCGATCAGCGCCTCGTTGGACAGTCGCTCGTCGGGTGCGTAGCCCCACAGCTCGGTGCGCACGCGCTGGTGCAGGCGCTCGGCGAAGGCCTCGGCCAGGCGGTCGGCGAGCGCCTTGAGCATGATCGACGAATAGTCGTCGTGCGCTGCCTGGAACTCGGCCTCGCGCTTGTCGACGCCCAGGCCGGCCGTGACCGCGAACAGGCCGATCCAGTCCGGCTTGGTGCCCTTGGGGGCGATGAAGTCGGCGAGCGAGCGGTTCGGGCGCCGCATGTCCCGCCCGTCCGGACCGGGCACGACCGGGCGCTCGGTCTGCATGCGCAGCGGCGACCAGCGCAGCAGCACCTCGGAGCGCGACTCGTCGGTGTAGATCTCGATCGTGTCGTCGCCGACCGTGTTCGCCGGCCAGAAGCCGAACACGCCGTTGGCGGTGAGCCAGCGGCCCTCGACGATGCGCCGCAGCATCGCCTGGCCGTCCGCGAACACCTTGCGCGCGGCCTCGCCGACGATCTCGTCGTCGAGGATCTTCGGGTACGGCCCGGCCAGGTCCCAGGTCTGGAAGAACGGGCCCCAGTCGATGCAGGCCGCGATCTCGGCGAGGTCGTAGGCCTTGAACAGGCGCCGGCCGATGAACTTCGGTGCCGGCGGCGTGTACGCGTCCCAGTCCAGCGGCGTCCTGTTGGCGCGCGCCGCCTCCAGCGTCACCAGCGGCACCTGCTTGCGGTTGGCGTGCTGCTCGCGCACGCGCGCGTAGTCGGCCTCGAGCTCCTCGAGGAACTTGTCGGAGCGCTCCTGCGAGAGCAGGTCGGAGCACACGCCCACCGAGCGCGACGCGTCCGGGACGTAGACGACCGGTCCCTCGTAGTGCGGCGCGATCTTGACGGCGGTGTGGACTCGGCTGGTCGTCGCGCCGCCGATCAGCAGCGGGATCTTCATCGCGCGCAGGTCGGGGTCGCGCTGCAGCTCGGAGGCGACGTACTGCATCTCCTCCAGGCTCGGGGTGATCAGGCCCGACAGGCCGATGATGTCGGCGCGCTCGGCCTTCGCGCGGGCGAGGATGTCCTGGCAGGACACCATCACGCCCATGTTGACGACCTCGAAGTTGTTGCACTGGAGGACGACGGTGACGATGTTCTTGCCGATGTCGTGGACGTCGCCCTTGACCGTCGCGATCACGATCTTGCCCTTGGAGCGCACGTCCGCGCCGGCGGCCTCGAGGCGCTTCTTCTCCTCCTCGATGTAGGGCACGAGGTGGGCCACCGCCGACTTCATCACCCGCGCCGACTTCACCACCTGGGGCAGGAACATCTTGCCGGCGCCGAACAGGTCGCCGACGACGTTCATGCCGTCCATCAGCGGCCCCTCGATCACGTGCAGCGGCCGCCCGCCCTTCGCGACGATCTCCCGGTAGGCCTCCTCGGTGTCCTCGACGATGAAGTCGGTGATGCCCTGGACGAGCGCGTGCGACAGGCGTTGCGCCACCGTTCCCGCGCGCCAGGCGAGCCGTGCCGAGTCGTCGCGCACGGCGCCCTTGACCTCCTCGGCGATCTCCAGCAGGCGCTCCGTGGGCGTCAGGCGCGGCTCGCCGTCCTTGTAGGCCGGCTGGCGGTTCAGCACCACGTCCTCGACCAGCTCGCGCAGCCGCGGCTCGAGGTTGTCGTAGACGCCCACCATGCCGGCGTTGACGATGCCCATGTCCATGCCCGCCTTGATCGCGTGGTACAGGAACACGGTGTGGATCGCCTCGCGCACGGGCTCGTTGCCGCGGAACGAGAAGCTCACGTTGGAGACGCCGCCCGAGACCTTCGCGCCGGGCAGGTTGCGCTTGATCCAGCGCGTCGCCTCGATGAAGTCGACGGCGTAGTTGTCGTGCTCCTCGATGCCCGTCGCGATCGCGAAGATGTTCGGGTCGAAGATGATGTCCTCGGGCGGAAAGCCGACCTCGTCGACCAGGATGCGGTATGCGCGCTCGCAGATCTCGGTCTTGCGCGCGAAGGTGTCGGCCTGGCCCTGCTCGTCGAAGGCCATGACCACCGTCGCGGCGCCGTAGCGGCGGATCAGCCGCGCCTGGCGCTTGAACTCGTCGACCCCTTCCTTCATCGAGATCGAGTTGACGATGCCCTTGCCCTGCAGGCACTTCAGGCCGGCCTCGATGACGCTCCACTTCGACGAGTCGACCATCACCGGCACGCGCGCGATCTCGGGCTCGCTGGCCACGAGGTTGAGGAAGCGCACCATGGCGGCCTGGCTGTCCAGCATCGCCTCGTCCATGTTGACGTCGATGACCTGGGCGCCGTTCTCCACCTGCTGACGCGCGACGGCCAGCGCCTTCTCGAACTCGCCGGCCAGGATCATGCGTGCGAAGGCCTTGGAACCCGTGACGTTCGTGCGCTCGCCGATGTTGACGAACAGGTGCCCCGGCTCCAGCGAGACCGGCTCGAGGCCGGACAGCCGCATCGGCGGCGGGACGGGAATGGCGGCGGGCGCCGGCACGGGCGAAACGGGCGAGGACATGTGCCAAATTGTAGGCGCCGCCCCTCAAGCGCTCGGCCGGGCAGCCGATATTCCGGATCCGTACACCCCCTTTCGGGCATTCTCGATCCATGAAGGTCGTCCCGCTCAATTCCGAAGGCCTGCGCGTCGGCCGCCCGCTGCCGTTCTCGGTGCGCGACGGCTCGGGCGCCGTGCTGCTCGCGCGCGGCGCCTCGATACAGACCGACAAGCAGCTGCAGCTCCTGCGCGCGCGGCCGCTGTTCATCGACTACGCCGAGTCCGAGGCCGTGCGGCGGGCCGTCAACGGCGAACTGGACCGGATGTTCCTGCAGGACGCGGCGCTCGGCCGCATCGCCAGCGCGCAGCCCAACTACGACGTCGTCGCCGAGAAGCTCGCCGCGACCGCCCGCGCGGCCGCGCAGGCCGAGGCCCAGCTGGACTGGCCCAACCTGCAGATGCGGCTGCGGCTGCTGCTGGTCGACCCGCGCGGCGCCGACTGGATCGCCCGCCTGCGCGCGCTGCGCGACGACGTCCTGCAGCTGCTGGAACGCAACCCCGACCGCGCGCTGGTGCGCCTGACCTACGACGCGGGCAGCGACTTCCAGGACTACAGCGCGAGCCACAGCCTGTACGTGTGCGTGCTGGTCGCGCTCAGCTGCGTCGTCGTGCCGGGCTGGGATCCCGCGTGGCGCGACCCGCTGACGCTCGCCGCCCTGACGATGAACCTCACGTTCACGACGACCCAGGACGAGCTCGCCCGCCAGGCCGGCGCGCTCAACGACAACCAGAAGGCGATGCTGCGCGACCATCCGGAGCAGGCCGCGCGGCTGCTGGCCGAGATCGGCGTCGACGACCCGTTGTGGCTGCACGCGGTGCGGCACCATCACAGCGCGCCCCCGGGGCCGGTGGTCGGTCGCGCGCCGGGCGCGGTGCTCGCACGCCTGGTGCGCCGCGCCGACCGCTACGCGGCCCGCCTGAGCCCGCGCAAGAGCCGGCCGGCGTCTTCCGCGACGGCGGCGGCGCAGGTCGCGCTGCTCGACGAGGGCGGGCAGACCGACGAGGCCGGCCAGGCGCTGATCCGCACGCTGGGCCTCTATCCGCCCGGCGCGTGGGTGAAGCTGCAGTGCGGCGAGATCGCGCTCGTCCTGCGCCGCACCGCAATCGCCAAGGCGCCGGTCGTCGCGAGCTTCGTCAACCGCTCCGGCATGCCCCTGGCCGTACCCGCGCTGCGCAACACCCGGCTGCCGGACTACGCGGTCACCGGCGCGGTGCCGCCGGCGCAGGTCAAGGTGCGTCCCAACTTCGAGATGCTCGCGAAGATGGCCTGACGGCCGGCCGGCCGCTTCCCGCGCATCGGGCGGGCCGTCGGCGCCTCAGGCCGCCGCGAGCTGCGAGAACAGCGGATCGTGCACCCCGCGCGGGCGGTAGGCGCTGACGCGGCGCGCGATCGCGGCGATGTGCTCGGGCGTCGTCCCGCAGCAGCCGCCGACGATGTTGAGGAAGCCCGCCTGCGCGAACTCCTCCATCAGCGCGCCGGTGACCTCGGGCGTCTCGTCGAAGCCGGTCTCGCTCATCGGGTTGGGCAGGCCGGCGTTCGGGTAGCAGCTGATCGCCGTGTCGCCGGCGACCTTGGCGAGCTCCTCGATGTAGGGGCGCATCAGCGCCGCCCCCAGCGCGCAGTTCAGGCCGACCGCCACCGGCCGCGCGTGGCGCACCGAGTGCCAGAACGCGGTCACCGTCT
This sequence comes from Burkholderiaceae bacterium, assembly GCA_036384855.1. GTDB lineage: Bacteria > Pseudomonadota > Gammaproteobacteria > Burkholderiales > Burkholderiaceae_C > Scleromatobacter. The sequence continues at coordinate 5,613 of DASVLN010000171.1, forward strand.
GGCCCGAGAGGATGCGGCCCGACGCGTCCGTCACCGTGCCCGAGATGATCACCGGCAGGCGGACGCCGGTCTCCTCCATCAGCTCGTCGAGCGCGAAGATCGCGGCCTTGGCGTTGAGCGTGTCGAAGATGGTCTCGACGAGGAACAGGTCGGCGCCGCCCTCGACGAGCCCTTCGGCCTGCTCGCGGTAGGCGGCGCGCAGCTCGTCGAAGTGGATGTTGCGCGCGCCCGGGTCGTTGACGTCGGGGCTGATGCTGGCCGTGCGCGGCGTCGGGCCGAGCGCGCCCGCGACGAAGCGCGGCTTGTCGGGTGTCTCGTAGCGGTCGGCGCACTCGCGCGCGAGGCGCGCGGCGGCGAGGTTCATCTCGCGCGCCAGGTGCGCGAGGCCGTAGTCCTCCTGCGCCACCGAGGTCGCGCCGAAGGTGTTGGTCTCGATGATGTCCGCGCCCGCCGCAAGGTACTGCGAATGGATCTCGCGCAGGACGTCGGGCCGCACCAGCTGCAGCAGCTCGTTGTTGCCCTTCACGTCCTTCGGGTGGTCCGGCAGCAGCGTGCCGCGGAAGTCGGCCTCGTGCAGCTTGTAGCGCTGGATCATCGTGCCCATGGCGCCGTCGATGACGACGATGCGCTGCTTCAGCAGCTCGGGCAGGCGGGCGGCGCGCGTGAAGGGCAGGGGGCGGGCGGTCATGGCTGGCATTCTAAGGAGTCGCCCTGCCCGCGGCGGCCGGCGGGGGATCAGTCCGACACGACGATGTCGATGCGCGCGACCTGGTCCGGGTCGTCGCGCGAGATCGCGTAGATCGTCACCGTCACCGGCGCCGCAAGCGGGGCGGTCGCCGACAGCGACAGCGCGATCTGCCCCGAGTTGACGACCGTCTCGCTGACGGTCACCTCGTCGACCTGGAAGGTGTCGCCGGCGTGGGTGGAGGTATCGGGGCCGTCGCCGGCCGCGATCGTCCAGTCGACCCATCCCGACGAATCCAGCTCGACCGCGTCGCCGACGACGGCATGCACGACCTGCTCGTCGCCCGGGAAGGCGTCGAAGCCGTGCACGCGGTGGCCGTCGACGGCGGCGATGACGTCGAAATCGGCCCAGCCGCCATCGTCCCAGTAAACGTCCCCGCCGCAGCCGGCCAGGCTTGCCAGCCCCGCCGCCGCGAGCAGCGCCAGCGCGGCGCGTCGCTTCCAGATCCGCATCGCTCGTCTCCTTCGACTGTCGCCGGGCGCGCGTCGACGACCGCCGGCGCCCGTGGGGCGGACCCGGCAATCGG
>DASVLN010000172.1:0-2139 GCA_036384855.1 Burkholderiaceae bacterium
TTCGTCACGCGCGAGCGCGTCGCCGCCGGCCCCGGGGAGGAGGGTGATACGGCGTGGCGTATCGCGCTGATCCAGAAGGATCCGCGCCGCGGCGCGCGCGGGCGCGTCTCGCTCGCGGGCCTGCCGGGCGCGGCGCTTGCCAAGGTCGCGTCGGCTCGCCTGGAAACCTGGCGCTGCGCCGACGTGTTCGACTCGAGCGACGAGCGCGCGCTCTGGCAACATGCGGACGAGGCGCTCGCGCCCGCGTCCACGTTCGACCTGCGGCTGCCGCCGGCGAGCCTGGCTCTGCTCACGATCAACCTCAAGGCCTTCCCCCACGCCGGATGACGACCTCCATCTCCTCGCTTGCCGGCCAGGCGCGCCGCCCCCGCATCGGCGTCGACTTCCACACGTTCGACGGCCTGTTCCAGGGCAGCCGCAGCCACCTGCTCGGGATCTATCGCGAGGCGATCCGGCGCGCGCCCGAGTACGACTTCGTGTTCTTCTGCGCCGACCCCGAGGCGCTGCGCGCGGCCGATCCCGCGTTCGCGATGCCGAACGCGTACATCGTCGCGATGCCGCACAAGGGCGGCCTCGCGCGCCTGGCCTGGCAGCTCGCCTGGCGGCAGTGGCGCAGCCGGCTCGACCTGCTGCACGTGCAGTACCGCATGCCGCTCGTGCCGCTGGGCGCCTGCGCGGTGACCATCCACGACGCGCTCTACGAGACCCATCCGCAGTTCTTCGACAAGCGCTTCGTGCGCATGGCGCGCCTGACGGGCCGGCTCGCGGCGCGGCGCGCGAAGGTGCTGCTGACGGTCAGCGAGTTCTCGCGCGCCCAGATCGCGAGCCTCTATCGCGTCGATCCCCTGCAGGTGACGATCACCGGCAACGGCGTCAACCTCGCGCGCTTCCATCCGGCCGAGGAGGGCGGCAGCGAAGAATGGAACGGCGCCGAGATCGTGCGCGCGCTGGGCGTCGAGCCCGGCGAATACCTCCTCACCGTCGGCCGCCTGGAGCCGCGCAAGAACCACCTGGGCCTCGTGCGGGCGTACGCGCAGCTGTCCGAGCCGCGGCCGCCGCTGCTGATCGTCGGCCAGCGCGACTTCGGCTGCGACGAGGTCTTCGCCGAGGTCGCCGCCCTGGGCCTGCAGGACGGCGTGAAGTTGCTCGAGAACGTCGCCGACGCCGAGCTGCCGGCGCTGCTGCGCCACGCGCGCGTGTTCGTGTACCCGAGCTTCGCGGAGGGCTTCGGCATGCCCGTGCTGGAGGCGATGGCCAGCGGCGTGGCGGTCGTGACGTCGGATACGACGGCGCTCGCCGAGGTCGCGGCCGGCGCCGCGCTCACGGCCGATCCGGGCGATCCGAAGGCGATCGCCGGCCGCATCGAGCAGCTGCTGTTCGACGGCAAGCTGCGCCGCGGCCTGGCCGCGCGCGGGCTCGAGGTCGCGGCGCGGCATCGCTGGGACACCGCGGCCAAGGCGCTGCTCGGCGCGTTCCGGCGCTACCTCGCGTCGGTGCCGGGCCGCGGTTGAGCGCCGTCTCGATACGCAACCAAATGGTTGCATATCGACGGCGATCGGCGTACAAAGGCGTCCAAGGAGACGCCCATGACCCCTTCCTCGACCGACATCGTCCGCAAGCAGGTCTCGCTGAAGGCGTCGCCCGCGCGCGTCTGGCAGGCGCTTGCCGACGCGCGCGAGTTCGGCGCCTGGTTCCGCGTGAACGTCGAAGGCCCGTTCGTCGTCGGCCAGCCGGCCGAGGGCTTCATCACGCATCCGGGCTACGAGCACCTGCGCTGGCGCATCGTCGTGGAGGCGATGGAGCCCGAGTCGCGCTTCGCCTTCCGCTGGCATCCGTACGCGGTCGACCCGGCGATCGACTACGCGTCGGAAGCGCCCACCCACGTCGAGTTCCGGCTCGAGACGGAAGGCAGCGGCACGCTGCTCACGGTCACCGAGTCCGGCTTCGACCGCCTGCCCGCGCACCGGCGCGAGCTCGCGTACCGCATGAACGACGGCGGCTGGGCGGCGCAGATGGACAACCTGCGCGCCCACGTCGACGCATGACGCCGCGGCACGCCCGCACCCTCCCGCCCGCGCCGGCGGACGCCGCCGCGCTGTTCGCGGCGCTCGGCGACCAGACGCGGCTCGCGCTGCTGGC
>DASVLN010000173.1:0-11293 GCA_036384855.1 Burkholderiaceae bacterium
CCGCCTCGCGCAGGATCTCCACGATCGGCCGCAAGGCCATGCGCAGGCGCGACCAGGCCAACCGCGCGCCCGCGGGCGCGTCGGCCGGCGCCTCGATGCGCCAGTACGGCGTCTCGAGGTCGGGTGCGGCGGCCTCGGAGCTCAGGACGGGCCTCCGCCGAGCACCAGCACCGAGGGCAGGTCGCAGCCGGGATGCATGCGCAGCAGCTGGTAGGCGACTCCGCCCAGCCCCGGCATGAGGCCGGGCGAGAAGGTGTCGCGCACGATGCCGCAGACGGCGCCATGGCGCTCCATGCTGCCCAGGATCCAGGCGAGCAGCGAGTCGCGCGTCATGCCTGCAGGCGCGAGGCCCCTGTCGACGGCCTGCACGAGCAGCTCGGCGGCGCCGAGGTCGCCGTGGCACAGGCTGTGGTTCCAGCCCATGCCCATGCGCCAGGTGGCGTCCGCGGCGCGGCGCACGCGCTCGCGCGCGCCCGGGGCGGCCAGAGCGGGATCGAGATCCAGCTGCGCGAGGCCGATGCCCACCGAGCCGTGGCACCACGCCGCCGCGGTGCCGACGCCGTCGACGAAGCGCAGGTCCGTCCAGTTGCCTTCGGCCTCGTTCCACAGCGCGTCCTCGAAGCGCGCGGCGGCGGACGAGGCGTCGGCGAAGCGCGGCTCGCCGCTCGCCCGCGCCAGCTTGGCCAGCGCCCACGAGATGCCCGTCGCACCATGTGCGAACCCGCCCACGCCTTCGGGCCACTTCTGCTGCGGCCAGCACATCGCGCCGTCGGTCTCGCGGACGCGGGCCGCCCCGACCAGGCGGTCGCCGATGTCGACGGCCATGTCGACGTAGGCGCGCTGGCCGGTCGCGGCCGCGAGCATCAGCAGCGGCACGATCGCGCCGGCCTTGCCGACCAGCAGCTCGTGCACCTCGTCGGCGGCGACCGACGCCGGCAGGAAGCTCGCGAGGCCGCACGCCCGCTCCAGGCACTCGCCCGGATCGAGCCCGAGGCGGCGCAGCGTGAGCAGCGCCCAGATCTGCGAGCCGAGGCCGATGTAGGCGCCCGGCGAGCCGGGTCGCGGATGCTTCACCTCGCGCGTCTGCTTCTCGCGCTGGAGCTCGGCGCAGCGCAGCGTCTTCTGCAGCCGCGGCAGCAGCGCCGCGACGCCGTCGACCGGATCCGCGCGCCCCGCCGCGACCTCGCGTTCATAGCCCGCGACCAGCAGCAGCAGCCCCGACGCGCCGTTGTACAGGTCCTGCTCCAGCGGCTGCACCGACCAGCCGTCCGGGTTGAGCACCGGCGCGATCCACGAGACCGTGCCGTCGTCGCCGTCGATGCGGCTCGCGACCAGCTCGCGCATGATCGCCGCGGCCTGCCGGCGGCGGCGCGCGTCGAGGTCGGCGGTGTCCACCCGCGCAGGCTTCATCTGTCCTTCGGGCGGGATCCAGCCCTCGTTGATGTACGCGCTGACGAGCGCGGCGCGGATCACGCGTCGCTCGAGCGCGAAGTCCGCGACGCGCCAGGCGTCCAGCGCTTCCTCGACCAGGTCCGACGGCTTCAGCCACGTCGTGCCGCGCGGGCCGTCGAGGACGCCGTGGCCCGCGATCGTCGTGTAGAACGGGATGTCGCCGTCCAGCAGGTCGGCCACCTCCGCCTCGACGATCTCGTGGATGTGCGGCGCGATGCGCACGCGGGCGGCCATCCGCCGCAGCAGGTCGACGCCGCGCGCCACGGCGGCCGCCTGGTCGTGCAGCGAGACGGGATGCCACAGCATGCGGCCGATCTCGGCATACACCTCGGTCGCGCGCGGCACCACGCGGATGCGGCAGGACTTGAAGCGCGCCATCCGCGGTGCGAGCGCGCCTTCGGCATCGAGCGCCTGCAGGCGCGCGGTGAGCTCGTCGAAGCCCCGCACGACGTCCGGCCAGAACGTGGCGAGCGCCGGGCTCGTGCCGGGCAGGTTCTGCGACTGCTCGATCTCCCGCTCGTCGGTGCCGATGCGCGCCTCGTCGGTGCCCGCGCCGACGATCTCGATCTTGCGCACGCGCGGCTGCTGGCCGGGCAGCCCGCCGAGCGCGGAGCTGTCGACGCCGCGCCAGCCCAGCGCGCCGCTGCGCCCGGGCAGCAGGCCGCTCGCGAGCACCGTGCTGTTGGTGACCTCCATCGCGCGGTCGACCGCGTTGCCCAGGCCGGCCGGGATCTGGGGCAGCCGCGGCGTGAACAGCGTCTCGCAGTCGACCACCACCGGCGTGCCGCCGTGCGCGATCAGGTTCTCGGAGTGCAGGTCGCTGCCGCCGACGAGCCGCATCAGGGCGAGCCAGTGGCCGATGCCGAGGTAGAAGCTGCGCAGCTCGTCGTCGTCCGCGGCGTGGCGGTGCTCGACGAACGCGGTCCAGCCGTAGCCGTCGCGCTCCAGGACGCGCGGCACGCGGATGCGGTGGGGCGAGGCGTCGTCGGCGAACAGCTCGTCGATGAAGGCGCCCAGCGCGGCGTCGACGGCCAGCGAACGCGGCTTGTAGACCACGCGGCCGCCGGTGCAGCGCACCACCGCGACGGTCTGGCCTTGCTGGTGGGTGTCGCCGGCGCCGAAGCCGATCGACTCGAGCGCGCCGAGCGGCGCGCCGGCGAAGTCGTCGAGCGCCCGGCGATCGGCGGCGAAGCGTCGCGCGAAGCGCAGGCTGTTGGCGCAGCGGTGCGCCACGATGCGCGCCACGCGGCCGCGCATCTCGGGATATTCGCAAGCGATGTCGTCCCAGAACGCGGGACGTGAAGAAAGCGCCAGGAACTCGGCCCAGCGTTGCTCGGGCGTCTCGCCGGCCAGTTGCCCACGAAGGCGCGCGGCGTTGAGTTCCAGCAGCAGCATGCGCGAGAGCTTGCCGTGCAGCGTCGCCACGAGGTTCGCGCGCGTCTCCTGCGCGATCGTCGTGCGTTCCGTATCGTCCAGGCCGGGGATCGAGAAAAGCTGGGCTGCCAGCTCGTCCAGGTCGGACGCGAACAGGCAGCCCAGCGATGCTTCGAAGTCACCGGCACCCATGACAGGCGCGGTCATGACTTCTTCAGCAGCAGTATTGCTTGCGCGAGGCGCTGCAGCCGGTGCCGCACTGGGCGGTGAAGTTGACGATGTCGCCGACGATGTCGGCTTCCGCGTACTCGCCGCCGGAGAACAGCGGGCCGGCCGGGGACTCTTCGGAACCGGCACGCCATTGGGCGATCAGGGCATCGGCATCGACGGTGCGTTGCGTGGTGTTCATGCGGAACTCCTTGATTTAGGGATGTGATGGAACGTGCCGAGGCGACGCCCTCCCCTTCGGCCGACGTGGATGCCGACCATTCGCGGAACGCTCCTCCCCTGCACGGCGCGCAGGTTGCAACAGCGGTCGTGTCGTCACAAGCGCTGGAAAACCCGCTCCGGAATTGCACGTCCCTTGCAAACACGGATTGACGTCGAACCGCGGAATTTCCATGAACCGGCTAATTTCGCCTAAAAGGTAACCAAATAATTCAGGCGCCGCTTGGGGGTGGTCGACCAGAGGTACTGATACGCGTACGGGTACAGGTGTCATGAACTGATTCGACGCAAAACGATGACTGCTCTGTTGCACATGCTTACGTCAATAGATTGGCCAATCTGCTCGCTCACGACTTTCCGTATAAGTCTCGGCAAGACATGAATTACGGAAGGCTTGGCCATCGATAATTCCATGGCCGCGACATTCGGCCGAACAAGTCACGCAGCATTCGATCGCCGCACGCCGCGATTGCGCGTCTGCGCTGTCCGATTTCAATGTCACGAGCGCGCTGAAAACGGCGCCGGGCGCGTATCCCTCCTTTGGGGGGAGCGTGTCGCACGCGATGCGGGGCGCCCGTGAGTTCGAGCTTCAACGCGCCGGCGCCGCCGAGCCAGCGACAGCTCGGATCGTCCCGCCAGTGGAACAATCAAACCCAAATCAACGACTTCCGTCGCAGGATCGTCGTCAATACAGTGGCTTCCATCGACCGGCACCCCGCCGGCCGCGTCAAACGACCCGGAAGGACACGCCATGAACATCCTGCAAGTCAACTCCAGCGCCCGCGCATGGAACAACGGCCAGGGTTCGCAATCGACCCGTCTCGCGAGCGAACTCGTCGCCGCGCTGCGGGCTGCCGATCCCGCGAGCTCGGTCGTGGTCCGCGACCTCGCCCGCACGCCGCATCCGGCGCTCGACGAGGCGACGCTGGGCGCGCTGTTCACGCCCACCGAGCACCGCACGCCGGAGCAGCAGGCGCGGGTGGCGTTGGACGACGCGCTGATCGCCGAGCTGCGCGCCGCCGACGTGGTCGTGCTGGGCGTGCCCATGATCAACTTCGGCGTGACCAGCCAGCTCAAGAACTGGTTCGACGCCGTCGCGAAGGCGCGCGTGACCTTCGCCTACACCGACAAGGGCCCGGTCGGCCTGCTCACCGGCAAGAAGGTCTACGCCGTGCTGACCCGGGGTGGCGTGCACCGCGACACGCCCAACGACAGCCAGGTCCCCTACCTGCGCACGATGCTCGCGTTCCTGGGCATGACGGACGTCGAATTCGTCTACGCCGAGGGCCTGAGCATGGGCCCGGAGGCCGAGGCGCGGGCGCTGGCGTCGGCGCGCGACGAGATCGCCCGCATCGCCGGCGGGGCGCCGGTCGCGGCTTGAGGCGCATCGCATCCACCGGGCGCGTGCCTCGCGGCGCGCGTCCTTTCACAGGAGATCCCGCATGACCACGATCCTCGACACCCCGTCCGCCGCCGTCCCGGTGCGCCGTCCGCGCACGGTGGAGCGCCTCGTCGCGGGCCAGTCCACCCGCGACGGCGATGGCGTGAAGCTCACGCGCGTGCTGACGCAGCCGCTGCAGCGGCGCCTCGACCCGTTCCTGATGCTGGACGCGTTCGGCTCGGACGACGCGGCCGACTACATCGGCGGCTTCCCCGACCACCCGCATCGCGGCTTCGAGACGGTCACCTACATGATCGCGGGCCGCATGCGACACCGCGACTCGTTCGGCGGCGAAGGCCTGCTCGAGAATGGCGGCGTGCAGTGGATGACGGCCGGCCGCGGCCTGATCCACAGCGAGCTGCCCGAGCAGGACGAGGGCCGCATGGAAGGCTTCCAGCTGTGGTTGAACCTGCCCGCGGCCGACAAGATGGGTGAGCCGGGCTACCGCGACATCGCGAGCGGCGAGATCCCCGGGTTCACGCGCGCCGGCGCCCACGTGCGGGTGATCGCGGGCGAGAGCCACGGCGTGGCCGGCGCGGTGCGCAGGGCCGGCACCGAGCCGCTGTACCTCGACCTGCACCTGGAGCCGGGCGCGCGCTTCGAGCAGGCGCTGCCCGCGGGCCACAACGCGTTCGTCTACGTGTACCGCGGCGCGTTGGACGTCGAAGGCGCCGACGCGTCGACCGCCGTGCCCGTCCAGCGCATGGCGGTGCTGGCCAACGGCGCCGACCGCGACGGCGTGCGCCTGCGTGCCGGCGAGGCAGGGGCGCGCGCGCTGCTGATCGCGGGGCGTCCGCTGGGCGAGCCGATCGCCCAGTACGGCCCGTTCGTGATGAACACGCAGGCCGAGATCTTCCAGGCGGTCGAGGACTTCCGCGCCGGCCGCTTCGGCGCGCCACCGGGCCGGTGACCGTCGACGCGCCTGCGGCGCTTCCATGAAAAATGGCGCCTCGAGGGCGCCATTCGTCTTCGCGGGCCCGCGGGCCGCGCGCGAGGTCAGACGATCGTGAGCGTCTCGTCGGCCGACAGCGTGAACTGCGACACCACCGGCGTGCCGTCCCCGGCCACGGTGTAGGAGACGATCACTTCGGTGAACACGTTGCCGCTGACCAGCACCTGCTGCGGGATCGTGTAGATCGCTTGCGCGCCATCGGACACCGTCGCCACGGTCGCGATCGTCTGCGGCGTGGCGACTTCCGTGTAGGTGGACGCGCTCGGGAACACGACGTTGTTCGCGACGGCCTTCGAGTTGACCGTCATCCGCAGCGCGGACGTCGGGTTGTCGTAGGCCAGGTTCATCAGCCGGTACTTGACGCCCGCCGAACCCAGGGGTGCCGTGTTGTCGTCGAGGAACAGCGTCGCCGTGGGCGTGCCGCCGTTCGGGTAGATGGCCAGCGTGTAGTCGCCGCCGGCGGCCAGCTGGGTGATGGCGCCCGTGACGGTGAGGGCCGAGCCGTTGTAGGTGATCGGCGGCGGCGTGCCCGTGGCCACATCCGCGTATCCCGAGACCTGCGACTTGTTGGAGGCCGGCAGCAGGTACTGGTTGGTCGTCGAGTTCGGAAGCGGGCCGACAGCCACCACCGTGCCATTGGGCACCGCGGTCACCACGCGCAGGCGCGCCTGCGTGTTCAGGAAGCTCGTCGCGCCCTTGCTGCCGTCCGGGCCGTTCTGCTGGAACAGCACGATCGCGTTGGCGAGCGTGCCGCTGGCGCCCGGGGTCAGGATGACGGTGACGATGTCCTGGTCGGCGATCGTGATCGTGCCGGTCGAGCGGAAGCGGACGTCGGTCTTGCCGTTGGCCAGGCTGCCGGCGCCCACGACGGTGATGTAGTAGGTGCCCGGCAGCGCCGAGTAGAACGGGCTCTGCGTCTGCGGCGTCACGCTGGAGGCGATCTGCGTGGCGAGCGACAGGTCGGTGGTGTTGGTCGTCTGCATGTAGACGTCCACCGAGCCGATGTCCACCGAGGTGTTCAGCACGTTGATGTTGGCGCGGCCCGAGTCGGGGGCGACGGTGCTCTCCGTGACCAGCAGCGACTTCAGCTCGTCCTTGAAGCCGTAGGCGACCAGCGTGTAGCGGGTATCCTTGCCCAGGTTGCGGTTCGTCGAGACGACGCTGGAGCCGCCGACCGTCAGCGTCATCGTGACGCTGCCGGCCTGGACGGTCTCGAACGGGCTCGCGCTGCCGTAGGCGACGTCGGAGGACGTGGCCTGAGTCGTTTCGACCATGAACCCCAGCGACGGATAGCCAACGCTCGCGTTGACCAGTCGGACGGGTGCGCTGCCGGAGCCACTGCCGCCGCAACCGGCGAGCATCAGGGGCATCGCGCCGCCCACGGCCAGGAACTCACGTTTTTTCATCGAAACACTCCACTTTTCCAGGCGAGCGCCTGTCATCTCGAATCCGCCATTATGCGGCAGACCATGTTAACCGCCCGTTGCCGCGTTGCCGGCGCACTGCGCGGAGAGCCTGCATCGCGCAACTTCGCACGGGTGGAAACCCGGCGAAGGCTCTAGACGGACACCCCGATTTCCGGCCGTCCGCAGGCGCCGCGACGCGTCTACGATCGCGGCCATGCCCGCCCCGACGCCCGAGCCCGACGCCTCCGCCACGCCCTATCCGAAGCTGCTGTCGCCGCTGGATCTCGGCTTCACGACGCTGCGCAACCGCACCGTCATGGGCAGCATGCATACCGGCCTGGAGGACGCCGCGCGCGACTTCCCGCGCATGGCCGCCTTCTACGCCGAGCGGGCGCGCGGCGGCGCGGGGCTGATCGTCACCGGGGGCTTCGCGCCCAATTTCGAGGGCTGGGTCAAGCCCTTCGCGGGCACGCTGTGGACGCACGGGGGCGCGCGCCGCCATCGCCAGGTCACCGGCGCCGTGCACGCCGAGGGCGGCAAGATCGCGCTGCAGATCCTGCATGCCGGGCGCTACGGCTACTCGCCGCTGTGCGTGGCGCCGAGCCGCATCCAGAGCCCCATCTCGCCGTTCACGCCGCGCGCGCTGGGCGCCCGCGGCGTCGAGCGCCAGATCCGCGCCTTCGTGCGCTGCGCGGTGCTCGCGCGCGAGGCGGGCTACGACGGCGTCGAGATCATGGGCAGCGAGGGCTACCTGATCAACCAGTTCCTCGTGACGCACACCAACCGGCGCGAGGACGCCTGGGGCGGCTCCTACGAGAACCGGATGCGGCTGCCGGTGGAGATCGTGCGCCGCGTGCGCGAGGCGGTCGGCCCGGACTTCATCGTCATCTACCGGCTGTCGATGATCGACCTCATCCCCGACGGCAGCAGCTGGGACGAGGCGGTGCAGCTCGCCAAGGCGGTGGCCGCCGCGGGCGCGACGATCCTGAACACCGGCATCGGCTGGCACGAGGCGCGGGTGCCGACCATCGTGACCAGCGTGCCGCGCGCGGCCTTCGGCTGGGTCACCGGCAAGATGCGCGCGGAGCTGCGCGCCGCCGGGCTCGGGATCCCGCTGGTCACGAGCAACCGGATCAACACGCCCGAGGTCGCCGAGGGGCTGCTCGCGCCGGCGCCGGACCAGTTCGGCCAGGCCGATCTCGTCTCGCTCGCGCGGCCCTTCCTCGCGGATCCGGCGTTCGTCGCCAAGGCCGCGGCCGGCCGGGCCGACGAGATCAACACCTGCATCGCCTGCAACCAGGCCTGCCTCGATCACACCTTCCGCAACCGGCAGGCGAGCTGCCTCGTCAACCCGCGCGCCGGCTACGAGACGGAGCTCGTGCTTCGCCCGACCGCGAGCCCCAGGCGCTTCGCCGTCGTCGGTGCCGGGCCGGCAGGGCTCGCCGCCGCCACCTCGCTGGCGGAGCGCGGCCACCGGGTCGTGCTGTTCGACGCCGCCGACCGCATCGGCGGCCAGTTCAACATGGCCAGGCGCATCCCCGGCAAGGAGGAGTTCCACGAGACGCTGCGCTACTTCCGCCGCCGCATCGAGGCGCTGCCGACGCTGGAGCTGCGCCTGGGCACGCGGGTGGACGCCGCGGCCCTGGCCGCGGGCGGCTTCGAGGCGGTGGTGCTCGCCACCGGCGTGGTGCCGCGCGATCCCCGCATCCCGGGCCAGGACCATCCCAAGGTGCTCAGCTACATCGACGTGCTGCGGCACGGCAAGCCGGTGGGCGATCGCGTGGCGATCGTCGGCGCGGGCGGCATCGGCTTCGACGTCGCCGAGTTCCTCGCCACGGGCGCCGACCGCGGGCTGCCGTCGCCCAGCCTGCACCTGGAGGACTGGAAGCGCGAATGGGGCGTCGCGGATCCGGCGGAGCACCGCGGCGGCGTCGTCCCGCCGCAGCCCGACGCCCCGGTGCGCCGGATCACCCTGCTGCAGCGCAAGGCCGGCAAGCACGGCGCCGGGCTGGGCAAGACCTCCGGCTGGGTGCACCGCGCGACGCTGAAGATGAAGGGCGTCGAGATGCTCGGCGGCGTGAACTACGAGGCCGTCACGGACGAGGGCCTGGCCGTGAGCTTCGGCCCCGAGCGCAAGGACGGCACGGTGCTGGCGGTCGACACGATCGTGCTGTGCGCCGGCCAGGAGCCGCTGCGCGAGCTGGCCGCCCCGCTGCGGGCGGCCGGCGTCGCGGTGCACCTGATCGGCGGCGCCGACGAGGCCGCCGAACTCGACGCCAAGCGGGCGATCGACCAGGGCACGCGGCTCGCGGCGACGCTGTGAGCGCGAACGGGCGCTAAACCAGCGCGCGCGCCGGCCGATGATCGGGGAGCGCCGCGCGGGCGTGGCGCCGCCTCGTCCGCTTCACATTCGCCTCACGCGCATTCGCTAGCATGCCGCCGATGCGACGCTTCATCCCTCCGACCGTGCCCCGATGATTCCCGTGGCCAATCCGTCCGCGTTCTGGTTCGCTATCACGCGGCTGGGCGAATCCGAGATCCTGCTGCCCGCCTTCCTCGCCGGCGCGCTGTGGATGGCCTTCGCGCGCCCGGCCGGCGCGCTCGGTCGCATCGCCGGCGGCGTCGCGCACGCCCACGACCACCCCGCCCGCCTGGCGGCCTGGCGCTGGATCGCCGGCCTGTTCACGACCACCTGGCTGACGCTCGCCACCAAGGTCGCGTTCCTGGGCTTCGGCATCGGCTCCGCGGCGCTGGACTTCACCGGCTTCTCCGGGCACTCGATGTACTCGACGGCGATCCTGCCGGTGCTCGGCGCGGTGGTTGCCGGTCGCCGCGGCGCGGTGGCCGGCGGGCTGCTCGCCCTCGTCGTCACGGTGTCGCGGGTGCAGGTGGGCGCGCATTCGTGGAGCGAGGCCGTCACCGGGCTCGCGCTGGGCGGCGCCGTCGCCTGGTGGACGCTGGACGACTACCTGGCCCGTCCCGGCGCCGTGCGCGCGCCCTGGTGGCTGCCGGTGCTGCTCGCCGCGTGGCTGACCGTGCTGCCCTGGCGCGGCCCGCCGTCGCAGACGCACGACGTGGTGGTGGCGATCGCGCTGAAGGTCTCCGGCCACGACCGGCCGTACACGCGCTTCGAGCTGCTCGCCGGCCTGATCCGGCCGATGCCGGTGCGCTCGAGCTGACGCGGCCCCGCCGCCCGCGCGGGCGGCCGCGAGGCGCTATGCTGGCCGCTCGACCGCCACAGTCCGAGCCCATGGCCCACGAACCGCGCCCCGTCCCATCCTTCGCCGCCCGGAGCTATTGCTGGGAGGACTTCGCGCCCGGGCGCGTCTTCGAGCTCGGCAGCACCAGGGTCGAGCGCGAGGCCGTGCTGGCGTTCGCGCGCGATTTCGACCCCCAGCCCTTCCACCTCGACGACGCCGCGGCGGAGGCCTCGCTGTTCGGCCGCCTGGCCGCGAGCGGCTGGCACACCTGCGCGATGGTGATGCGGCTGATGTGCGACGGCTACCTCAACGACTCGGCCAGCCTCGGCTCGCCCGGCATCGACGAACTGCGCTGGCTCAAGCCGGTCTACCCGGGCGACACCCTGCACGTGCGCATGGAGGTGCTGGAGTCGCGCCCGATGAAGAGCAAGCCGCACGTCGGCCTCGTGCTGTCGCGCTGGCGGGTGACGAACCAGGACGGCGTCGACGTGATGACGATGCAGGGCTGGGGCATGTTCGGGCGGCGCACGCCGGCGGGCTGACGGGTTGCCCCGGCGACGGCGGGCAGCGCCGGGGCGGACTTGATTGGTATTACCACTGGTTCATGCGAGCGTCGCGGTCCATGCGGCGCGCCGTTTGATGCTTCCGGCCGGGAATTCCACCTCGGGGAACAAATTCCGGGGAAGCATCGGCCGCCCGCAGCGTCGCGTTGACAAGCGGTCTATCATGGTACTATAGTGGTATCACACCTATGAGCCACACCTGCTATCACCCCGCCTTCGAACAGGCCGACATCCGCTACGCCATCGGCGTCGATGGCGGCGGCACGGGCACCCGCGCCCGGCTCTGGACGAGCGGCGGCGCGCTGATCGGCCACGGCGAGTCCGGACCGTCGGCGCTCGCGCAGGGCATCGAGCAGGCGTGGAAGCACATCGGCCAGGCGGTGGAGCGCGCGTTCGCGTCGGCCGGCCTCGCGGCGCCGGTGCCGCGGCACTGCGTCGTCGGCCTCGGCCTGGCGGGC
>DASVLN010000174.1:0-1947 GCA_036384855.1 Burkholderiaceae bacterium
CGCAGCCGCCGCCGGCCCCGCCGCACCCGACTTCACGCTGCGCGCCGCCGACGGCCGCAACGTCCGCCTCGACGAACTGCGCGGCCAGGTCGTGCTCGTGAACTTCTGGGCCACGTGGTGCGGCCCGTGCCGCGAGGAGATGCCGCACCTGAACGCGCTGTACGAGAAGTACCGCAAGTCCGGCTTCGTGCTGCTGGGCGTCAACATCGACGACAACCCCGCCACCGCGATCGCGACCGCGGGCAAGCTGGCGGTGGGATTCCCCATCCTGCTGGACACCGACAAGCAGGTCAGCAAGCTGTACAAGCTCACCGACATGCCCTCGACGGCCATCATCGACCGCGACGGCCGCCTGCGCTACGTGCACCGCGGCTTCCGCGAGGGCGTCGAGGCCGACTACGACCAGCAGATCCGCGCGCTGCTCAAGGAATGACGATGCCCGAGCTCCGCCTCGCCCCTCTCGCCAACCTCGCCGGCCTCGCGCGGCTCGCCGCCGCCTGCGGCCTGGCCGCCGTGCTGGGCGCCTGCGCGTTCAAGCCGATCGAGCCCTGGGTCAAGCCCTACGAGCGCGAGCGCCTCGCCGACCCCGTCATGAAGGCCGACGTCAACGAGCTGCCCGCCAGGCAGCGCGACCACATCTACACCGTGCGCGAGGGCGCGCGCGGCGCCACCGGCGTGCAGGGGGGCGGCTGTGGCTGCAACTAGGCTCAACGGCGCGGCGGCGGTCGCGGGCCTCGCGCTCGCCGCGGGCGCGGCGCAGGCGGTCGATCTCCCCGAGGATCGCGCCGAGACGATGTACCACTACTACGACGGCGGCGGCACGAAGGCGCAGGGCCCGGCGGTGCTGATCCGCAAGTCGATGATGGACCGCGTCGCGCTGCAGGCCGGCTACTACGTGGACGCGGTCAGCAACGCGTCGATCGACGTCGTCACGACCGCGAGCCCGTACAAGGAGACGCGCAACGAGTTCGACCTCGGCCTCGACTACGTGGTGCGCGACACGCTCATCAAGGTGAGCGGCTCGCGCAGCAAGGAGCCGGATTACCTGGCCGACACGTTCAACCTCGACCTGTCGCAGGACGTCTTCGGCGGCATGACCACGGTCGCCTTCGGCTTCAGCCGCGGCCAGGACAAGGTCGGACAGCACGGCGTGAGCGGCTGGATCGACTCGGCGCGGCACTGGCAGTACCGCGTCGGCGCGACGCAGATCCTCACGCCGCGCTGGCAGATGAGCGCCAACCTCGAGGCGATCGACGACGACGGCTACCTCGGCAGCCCATACCGCGTCGCGCGGGTGTTCGGCGCGGCGATTCCCGAACGCGACCCGCGCACGCGCGCGAGCCACGCGCTCAAGCTGTCGACGACCGGCGACATCACGCCCGAGGGCGCGACCAACCGCAGCTCGGTGCGCGTCGACTACCGCTACTTCTGGGACACCTGGGGCATCCGCGCCCACACGCTGGAGCTCGGCTACAACCGCTATTTCGGCCCGCAGTGGCTGATGGAGAGCTTCCTGCGCTACTACCGCCAGGGCCATGCCCTCTTCTACAGCGACGACGCGCAGGCGGAGACGCTATATGTCACGCGCAACCGCCAGCTCAGCACCATGCACGACGTGAGCGCCGGCGCGACGATCACCTACACGCTCAAGGACGTCCCCGGCAAGTACGACGTCAAGCTGAGCGGCTCGTACCAGCTGATCGACTTCCGGTACTCGGACTTCACCGACATCCGCACCGGCAAGCCCTATTCGAACCACGCCAACGTGATCCAGACCGTGCTGTCGGCCACGTTCTGACATCGTCCAAGAGAGCCCGTCCATGAAGCAACCCCTTCGCGCCTGCCTCGCGCTCGCCGCGGCGATCGGTTTCTGCGCCGCCGCGGCCTTCGTCGCCGCGCCGGTGCACGCGGCGGACGCACCGTCGCCCGCAGCGGCCGCCGCGCCCC
>DASVLN010000175.1:0-2195 GCA_036384855.1 Burkholderiaceae bacterium
TGCGCGGGTCGAGGTTGCCGGTGGGCTCGTCGGCGAGCACCAGCGCCGGCTCGTGCACGAGGGCCCGGGCGATGGCCACCCGCTGCAGCTGGCCGCCGGACAGCTGCCGCGGCGCGCGCTCCTCGAGGCCTTCGAGCCCGACCGCCGCGAGGATGTGCGTGACGCGGTCGCCGCGCGGCCGCCCGAGCAACTGCAGCGGCAGGCCGACGTTGTCCGCGACGTTCAGGTGCGGCAGGACATGGAAGGCCTGGAACACGAATCCGAGCGTCTCGCGTCGCAGGCGGGCGGCGGCCGGCTCGTCGAGCTCGAGCACGCGGCGGCCGGCCAGCGTGATCGTCCCCGCATCGGCGGTGTCCAGGCCGGCGATGCAATTGAGCAGCGTGGACTTGCCCACGCCGGATTCGCCGAGCAGCGCGACCAGCTCGCCGCGCGCCGCCGCGAGCGACACGCCGCTGAACACGAGTCCCGCGCCATAGCGCTTGGCGAGGCCCTCGACCCGCAGCAACGGTTCGGAGGGGCCGGCGGTTCGGGCGGAAGGGGCGGGGGCGTCCATGCGGCAGCGAGGATACGCGAAGCCGTGCCCCCGGCCCGCGCGGGAGACGCCGCGCCGGCGGCTCGCAGGCCGGTCGATCGCGACCTGCCAAGTCCCGGACGGTCTGCAAGATTGCGCATTTCGTCCCCGGGCGTGGCGGCGCTCGGGCTGCGGCAGCGCCGACCCTGCCGCACAATCGACCCGGAACCGGCCATGCGAACGGGCCACCGGGGGCCCGCCCGGGGGCGCCGGCGTGGCGGGGACGGATAGCCGGCGCGGTCGCGAGGGGATATGCTGGAATGGCCCGCGTCATCGGGCTCTCAAATTGCCCGCGCGTTGGTCGAATACCGTTCGACGCTTTGCTTTTTTCTGGGGTGGATGGGTGACGCTTGAAAACGACTCCTCGGCGCTGACCGGCCTCGTGCGGGTGCTCGAGCGCCGCAGCACGCGCTTCTGGGGTGCCATGGCCATCGCGGTGGCGGTCGCGGCCGTGGCGGTGGCGACGGGGCTGGGCATGCTTGCGGGGGGCCGCGCGGCGGCCGTCGCGCTGAGCGTGGCCGTGTTCTTCGCGCTGGTGGCGCTGGGCCTGGCGGGCACGGTGATCCGCCTCGCGCGCACGGTGGCCGACTCGCGCGCACGCCAGGTGCTGCACGCGGTCGACGACGACCTGACGGGCCTGTCGAACCGGCGCCACTTCCTGGAGCTCGTCGAGCGCGAGTTCGCGCGTTGCCGCCGCTACGGCGACGATGGCGCGCTGCTGCTGATCGACGCCGACCACCTGCGCCGGATCAACGAGCACCTCGGCCAGCTGTGCGGCGACGCGCTGCTGCTGGAGGTCACCAAGCGCGTCGGCGCGACGCTGCGCCAGCCGGACCTGCTCGCCCGCTTCGGCGGGGCCGAGCTCGCGGTTTTCCTGCCCAACACCGATCCGCTGGGCGCGCTCGACGCCGCCGAGCGCATCCGCCAGCAGGTGGCGTCCTCCCCCTACCAGTGGCAGCAGACCCACGTGGTCGCCACGGTCAGCATCGGCGTGGCCACCGTCCACCAGGGCCAGCTGAGCGTCGACACCATGGTGCACGAGGCCGAGCAGGCCCTGGAGGCCGCCAAGGAGGCCGGCCGCAACTGCGTGCGCACCGGCCCGATCAAGCCGCGCAAGAGCGGCGAGCGCGTCGCCAGCTGACGCCGCCGGGGCCTTTCCCGACATCCTCGCGACCCGCCCTCGAGCGGGTCGCTTCGTTCCAGGGTTTCTACCGAGATTAAAACATACCGAGTAGTTGGTATGCTTTTGCCATCGAGTCGACGTACCGGTCGACCGCCACGAAAGGACGCTGCCATGAGACGCCTGATCCTGAAGATGTCGATGTCGCTGGACGGCTTCGTGGCCGGGCCGGACGGCGAGATCGACTGGATGTTCCCCGACCGCGATGCCGGCTCGACGGCCTGGGTGCTGGAGACCCTGCGTGCCGCGGGCCTGCACGCGATGGGCAGCCGCACCCTCCGCGACATGGCGGCCTGGTGGCCGACCGCCCGGGATCCGATGGCCGAGCCGATGAACGCGATTCCCAAGGTCGTCTTCACCCGGCGCGGCCTGGCTGCCGGCGCCGGCGACACCACCACCGCGCTGCGCGACGCCGGGCGGCAGCGCGCGGCCGAGGGCGAGGCC
>DASVLN010000176.1:0-4821 GCA_036384855.1 Burkholderiaceae bacterium
CGGACCTGCCGCTGCCCATCGCCAGGCATCTCGCCCGCGCGCTGGCGCACGCCGGCGAGCCGCCGTTCGCGGTTCGCCTCGCGCATCGCGGCGAGTTCGACGTCTCGCCGCGTCGCGTCGCCTGGCGCGCGTTCACGTCCCGCCAATGGATGCTGGGGTCGCGTCCGGGATTCGTCTGGGCGGCGCGCATGTCGATGCTGCCTGCCGTCGCCGTCGACGTCCTCGATGCCTACGTGGACGGCGTCGCCGAGTTGCGGGCCGACCTGTGGGGGTGGCTGCCCCTGTCGAAGGCGCGCGCCACGCCGGCGATCGCGCGCGGCGAGCTGATGCGCTGGCTCGCCGAGTCGGTGCTGGTGCCCTGGGCCTGGCGCACCTGCCCCGGCCTGCGCTGGCGGCCCGTGGACGACCGCCATGCGGACGCGACGCTCGCCGACGGCGCCGTCGACGTCGCGCTGCACTTCGCGTTCGGGGCGGACGGCCTCGCCGAATCGGTGCACGCCGACAGCCGTCCCCGCATGGTCGGCGGCGGCATCGTCGAGACGCCCTGGAACGGGCGCTGGTCGGACTACCGCACCTGCGACGGCGTGCTGGTGCCGACCCGCGGCGAGGTCGAGTGGCGCATCGACGGCCGGCGCAAGCCGTATTTGCGCGCGGCGCTGGCGCGCTACGAAGGCGTCCAGCGCGCGGGCGAACTGCACGCCTGACGCGCCGGCGCGTCCGCGGCTTACTGGATCGACAGCAGCTTGCTGGCGGCGCCGGCCCGCTTGGGCAGCGTCAGCCGCAGCACGCCGTCCTCGAGCTTGGCGGAGGCGGCCTTGTCGTCGACGTCCTGCGCCAGCGTGAACGTGCGCGAGGTGCGTCCGCGCCAGGTCTCGCGCAGCAGGGCGCGACCGCCGTCGGCGTGCTTGTCCTCGACGTCCTTGCGGACCTCGGCGCTGATCGTGACCTGGTTGCGGTCGATCTCGACGCGCACGTCGTCCTTGCGGGCGCCGGGGACCTCGGCGCTCACGAGGTATTCCTTCTCGTTCTCGCTGACGTCGAGCCGGATCTCCGCGGGCAGGCCGGCGTCGAAGCTCAGCGGCCGCGCCAGGCGGCGGAAGAACTCGGGAAAGAACTCGTCCATCGGATCGAAGCGGGTGAGGGCGCTCATGGCGTTCTCCTGGGTGGTTGGTAGGCGATGGGACTCTAGGAAGCGCCGCGCCGGATGGACTTGAGCGCGGTCAATGCCCTCCCCGATCGGCCGCCCGGAGCGCCGCCTTGCGCTGGCGCAAGCCGATGCCCGCGCCGGGGCGAAGAATCGTCGGGCCGGGCAGCGCCCGCCGACATCCGGCGCGGCGGCCGGCCCCAGGAGAGAACGCCATGATGAAAAGCGATGCGCAGATCAAGTCCGACGTCGAGGCCGAGCTCGCGTGGGATCCGCTGGTCGACGAGGCGCACGTCGGCGTGAGCGTGCGCGACGCCGTCGTCGAGCTCACCGGCACGCTCGGCAGCCATGCGGAACGGCTCGCCGCCGAGCGCGCAGCGCTGCGCGTCGGCGGCGTCCAGGGCGTCACGGTGGCGCTGCGCGTCGCCCCGCCCGCGGGTTGCGAACGCGCCGACGCGGACGTCGTGAAGGCCTGCCAGCATGCGCTCGCGTGGACGGCCGACGTGCCCGAGGGCATGGTCCGGCTTCGCGTCGAGAAGGGGCGCGTCACGCTGGTGGGCGACGTGGACTGGGCCTACCAGCGCCAGGCGGCCGAGATGGCGGTCTGCGACCTGCTGGGCGTGGTCGCCGTCGTCAACGAGCTCCGTGTGCGCGCGCGGCCCGCGGAGACGGACATCCGCGCCGGCATCCGCGCGGCGCTCGAGCGCCAGGCCGACCGCGACGCGGAGCGCATCGACGTGCACGTGGACGGCTCCTGCGTGATGCTCTCGGGCCGCGCGCGCACCTGGGCCGAGCGCGAGGCCGCGCTGGCCGCCGCCTGGTCGGCCGCCGGCGTCACGCAGGTGGTCAACGAGGTCGTGGTGCGGCCTTGAGAGCCCCGCCCGACCGGCCGGGCTCGCCGCCGGAGTCCATGACGATGTCCCTGCCGTCCACGCCATGACCGCCTCGCCGCCGTCCGAGCTGCCGTCGCCCTGGCAGGAACTGCTGGCGGGTGCCGGACTGATGGTCGGCGTCGTCGACCAGGCAGGCCGTGTCCTGCTCGCCAACCGGGCGATGCGCGACGCGTGCGGTCGAGGCGACGCCGGCGCGAGCGGCCTGCAATGGCCGCGGGACTTCGTCGCCACCGTCGACCAGGCAGAGGCCGCCGAGGCGTTGGCGCGCTGGATCGGCGGCGATCCGGCCGCTGGTGCCGTCGAGCTGTCCCCACTCGAGCGCGGTGGTGCGGCCGTGCGCCGCGTGCGCTGGCATGGTACGTCGTGGAGCACCGCCGCGGGTGTGGCGCTGCTGGGCGTCGACGTCTCCGCGGAGCGCGCCCAGGAGGCCAAGCTGCTGCGCACGACGCGCTTCTACCGCGCGCTGTCCGACATGAATGCCGCGGTGGGGCGGCTGCAGGACGCGTCGGCGCTGTACCGGGCCGTGTGCGAGATCGCGGTCGACTCGGGCCATGCGCTGATGGCGTGGGTCGGCCTGCGCGACGGCGAGTTCCTGGCGCCGGTCGCCTGGGGCGGCAACGCCCGCGACTACACGCGCGGCCTGGCCCTGCGGCTGGAGGGCGGGCCGCAGCCGCGCGGTCCCTCCAGCGACGCCTTCGCGAGCGGCCGCCCGTCGATCTGCAACGACGTCGACACCGATCCGCGGATGGCGCCCTGGCGCGAGCATGCACGGGCCTTCGGCGTGCGTTCGTCGGCCGCGTTCCCGATCCTGCGTGATGGGCGCCCGATCGGCACGCTCAACCTGTACTTCGCCGACCGCGGCGCCTTCGACGAGCAACTGACCGACCTCGCGCAGCGCATGGTCTCGGACGTCGGGTTCGCGCTCGCGCAGATCGATCGCGAGCAGGCGCGCGCCGAGGCCGAGCGCCTGGCGCAGGAGCGCGAGCTGCAGCTGTCCGGGCTCGTGGAATCGGCGCTGGACGCCATCATCGCGATCGATGCCCGCCAGCGCGTCGTGCTGTTCAACGCCGCGGCGACGCGCATGTTCGGCGTGACGGCCGAGGCGGCCATCGGCGGCACGCTGGACCGCTTCATCCCGCCCGACGAGCGCCGCGCGCATCGCCACGCGGTGGATCGCTACGCGGCCGAGGGCCAGACGTCCCGCCGCATGGGCCTGGCCCGCGAGCTCACCGGCCTGCGCGCGAACGGCGACATCTTCCCGATGGAGGCCTCCATCTCGCGCTCGGGCGAAGGCGAGCGGCTGCTCATGACGGTGATGGTGCGCGACGTCACGCACATGCGCCGGGCCGAGAGCGAGCGCGCCGCGCGCATGCTCGCCGAGGCCGCGAACAAGGCGAAGACCGAGTTCCTCTCCCGCATGAGCCACGAGCTGCGCACGCCGCTGAACGCGATCCTCGGCTTCTCGCAGCTGCTGCGCGCGGACGCGCGCGATCCCCTGTCGGCGCGGCACCGCGAGCGCGTGGAGCTCGTGATCCAGGCCGGCGAGCACCTGCGCTCGCTCATCGAGGAGATGCTGGACGTCTCCGGCATCGAGGCCGGCCGCGTGGCGGTCGTGACGCGCGACTTCGAGCTGCGGGAGGTGCTCGACGGCGTGCTGCGCATGAGCGCGCCGCATGCGGCCGAGTGCGGCATCCGCCTCGAGCCGCTGTACGCGCCGGACGAGACCATGCCCGTGCGCGGCGATCCGTCCCGGGTGCGGCAGATCGTGCTCAACGTGGTCTCCAACGCGATCAAGTACAACCGCGGCGGCGGGCGGGTCCAGGTGGGCTTCGAGCGCACGCCGCAGCACGTGCGCATCCTCGTCCGCGACGACGGCCTGGGGATGACGCCGGCGCAGCTCGCGCAGCTGTTCCAGCCGTTCAACCGCCTCGGGCGCGAAGGCGGCGCCGCGCCGGGGATGGGCATCGGCCTGGTGCTCGTGCGCCAGCTGGCGCGGCTCCTCGGGGGCGAGGTCAGCGTGGAGAGCGCGAGCGGGCAGGGCACGACGGTGTGCGTCACGCTGCCCGCGGCGGCGGGCCCGCCGGCCCCTCGCGACGAGGACGAGGCGGCGGGCGCCGTGGGCGACGGCCACGTGGCGGGCCGCGTGCTCTACATCGAGGACAACCCGGTCAACGCGATGCTCGTCGAGCAGATGCTCGCGCGCTGGCCGCGCGTGGAGGTGACCATCGCGGAGGACGGCGAATCGGGCCTCGAGCGGGCCCGCGCGACCCTGCCGCAGGTCGTGCTCCTGGACATGCAGCTGCCCGACATCTCCGGCCTGGAGGTGCTGCGCCGGCTGCGCGCGCATCCGCTCACGCGCGACGTGCCGATCATCGCGCTGTCCGCGAGCGGCATGCCCGACGAGGTGCACGCGGCCCGCAGCGCCGGCGCCGACGACTACTGGACGAAGCCGGTCGACCTCGGCGCCTTCCTCGCGAACATGCACGAGCTGCTGACTCGGCGCGGTGCGGCCCCGCACGGTTCGCATTGACGGCGCGCAAGCGCGCGCAGCCGCGGCCGCCGCATGCTGGCCGGCAGGAATCCACGGAGAGAGCGCATGTCCATCGACACTTCGGCCGCGACCGCGGCCCCGCCATCGGCCGCGGCGGACGAGCGCCCCGGCCGCTACCGCCGGCTGCTGCTGCCGTTCGACGACAGCCCGGCCTCGCGGCATGCGCTCGACGAGGCGCTGAAGCTGGCGCGCGAGAGCGGCGCGTCGATCGAGCTGTTCGCGATGTTCGAGGC
>DASVLN010000177.1:0-2292 GCA_036384855.1 Burkholderiaceae bacterium
GGAGCGCGTCCGCCGCAGTCGTCGCACCGGCCGCCGCCGGCTCAGTTGCCGGACGCGGCGGCCGCCGGCGCCTGGGGCGACCCGCGCAGCGCCTGCAGGAGCCGGTGCGACGGCGCCCACAGCAGCGCGACTGCCAGGCACAGCGTCAGCGCGACCTTGGTCACCTGGTAGGCCGTCCGGTTCCAGGCCTTGAAGCGGCGGCGCACGATGCCGGCCTCGTGCGACAGGAAGAACAGCCTGTTCACGAGCCCGACGCGGTCGCCGACGTCGTTGGGCGAGCTCGCCGCCGCGATCACGTGGCGGCCGAACCAGCGGTTGAAGGCGTCCGCGAAGCGCGTGCGCATGGGGCGGGCGACGTCGCAGAACAGGATCAGCCGCTCGACGTCGGTCCGGTTCTCGGCCGTGTGGATGAAGGTCTCGTCGAAGACCACGCCCTGGCCGTCGCGCCAGCTGTAGCGCTCGCCGTCGACGTCGATCCAGCAGCCGTCGTCGTTCGGGGTGCGCAGGCCGAGGTGGTAGCGCATCGAGCCGGCGTAGGGATCCTTGTGCGGGTTGAGGACGCCGCCCGGCGGCAGCGAGGCGAACATCGCCGCCTTCACGCTCGGAATCGCGCGCAGCAGCTCGGTGGTGCGCGGGCACAGGCGCTCGGCCGACGGGTGGGAGTCGCCGTACCACTTGAGGTAGAACCGCTTCCAGCCCGCCTTCGCGAAGGAGTTGAATCCGGCGTCGTCCTTCTGGTCGGGCCGCTTCATGCGCTGCAGTTCCATCAGCGCCAGGCCTTCCTCGCGGATCACCGCCGAATTCGCCGCCAGCGCGTCGAGCTCGCGGAAATGCGCGAGGTCGATGAAAGGCTTGTTCGGCACCGCGGAGAACGCGTACAGGAAGACGTTGACCGGCGCGAGCAGCCCGGAGTGGTCGAAGACCTGGCCCCAGAAGCTGTGGCGCACGCGGCCGCGGAAGTGCACGACGCCGATGCAGGCGAGGTAGAGGGCGAGGACGATCCAGAGAACGGTCATTGCGCAGGAAGGGGAGCGCCGCGCGCCCACGGCCCGGCATGCGGGCGGCGGGCGACCGCGGCGAAGCCGCAAGGATACCGGATCGTGCTCCTGCGCATTCGCCGGCCGCGCCCGGCGCAAGACGTTGGAGCAAGCGATCAGGACGCCACGGCATTGTTCGTCTGCTGGCGCTGCGGCACAGTCTGCGCCATGGCAGCGCACCCCGGCGCCGTCCCTACCCACGAAGGAAGCCCCATGCTCGACTGGCTCGACTACCGCAAGCAACTCCTCGCCCGCATCGGCGAATTCGGCGCCGCCTCGCCCGACACGGTGCGGGGCTACCAGACGCTGTCCAACGCGGGCGCGAAGACCGGACACCTCGACGCCAAGACCCGCGAGCTCATCGCGCTGGCCGTCGCGGTGACGACCCGCTGCGACGGCTGCATCACCGTGCACAGTGCGCAGGCCCTCAAGCACGGCGCGACCAAGGACGAGATCGCCGAGGCGCTGGGCGTGGCCGTGGCGCTCAATGCCGGCGCCGCGATGGTGTACTCGGCGCGCGTGCTCGACGCGGTCGACGCGTACGGCCGGGCCGCGCCCGCAAGCGCGCCGGCGGCGTGAACTTCAAGTGAAATCTCCAAACGCCGTATAACCGGTTGACTTGAAAAGACTGCTGCGGCGGCGCCCGCTCGCGGGCAGCAGTCCAGATTAGCTAATGTAGGTCGTGAGGAATATCATGTAAGTCACTGTCGTACAGCGATATTTTGCGCAACTTCAAGTGAACGTTCAAAACGCGAACACGAGCGACATCGCCTGGCCCCGGCCGATCCGCGCCCGGGGCGTCGCCCGGCCGTAGACGCCCAGCGCCACCGGTCCGCCGGGTCGCCGCTGGGCGCTCAGCTCGGCCATGGCATCCAACACGCCATGGCCGGCGATGCCGTTCGCGGGGTCGACATCCGGCACGACGCATCGGATGCACGCCGCCTGCACTTCGATGCGACCGCCGGGCCACTCGGCGGCGGCGAGCAGGTCGTCGACGAAGGGCACCAGCGGCGCGCCGCGGCCGGCGAGGACGAGGTTGGGCCGATAGCGAAGCGGATCGGCCGGCGGCAGGCCGCGGCTGCGGAGCAGCGCGTCGACTTCGGCTGCGGATTCCAGCGTCACCACATGCAGCCGCTGCGCCTGCGGCCGGCCGACCGCGTCGTCGCCAAGGCGCACGAAGCGCAGCGGCGCGCCGACAACGGCGGCCAGCCAGCGGTCGGCCGCCTCGCTCGCGCTGCGGACCTGGAAGCGGTCG
>DASVLN010000178.1:0-3471 GCA_036384855.1 Burkholderiaceae bacterium
CGCGGCGAGCTCGTCGAGCCGCTCGGGCGTGATGCGGCCCGAGCGGCCGGCCAGGCGCAGCAGGGCGATCTGCTGCGGCCGCTGCAGCGGCACGCGCGGGGCCATCGGCGCGACTTCCGGCAGCGCGCCGGCGAGCTTCACCTGCCCGACGTGCACGACCAGCGAGCCCGCGACGACGTCGCCCACGCGCTTGAAGTCGCGCCGCACCAGCATCGACAGCACGCCCAGGCCGAAGCCGAAGGGCAGGAAGTCGAAGGCGCGCAGCAGGTTGCGCGTCACGGAGGCGGCCGGCGTGATGGGCAGGCCGTCGTCCATCATCACCTGCAGGCCCAGCACGCGCTTGCCGGGCGTCGCCGCGCCGGGCAGGAGCTCGAAAACGATCGGATAGAGCCACTCGAGCCCGAACGCGAGCACCAGCGACAGCCCCAGCCCGATGCCGCCCAGCGCCTGCATGGCGGCCATGCCCATCATCGCGACCACCAGGCGGATCATCCAGTCGATGGAATAGGCGAGCACCCGCGGCGCCATGCCGGCGGGGCGCAGCAGGATGTCGATGCCTTCGGGCGTCTCGGCGTGGAGGGTGGTGTCGAGCTTCAAGGACGGCGGGCGGCGCGCCGCCGGGGCGTGCGCGCGCGTCGGGCGGGAGGAGGAGCGGTCAGGCGAGGCTGCCGGCCAGCGTTGCGTGCTCCGAGGAGGCGGCCGTGACGACGCGGGTGTCGGCGATGTCGTCGTGCAGGCACTTGCTCGAATCGCGGAAGATCAGCAGGCTGTCGATCAGTCCGATCAGGGGCCCGAGCAGCGGGATGAAGCCGAGCACCATCATCACGCCCACGCGCAGCCCGAGGATGCGGCCGAAGGCGGCGCGGCTGCCGTCGGTGCGCACGACGCGGATGCTCATGATGCGCTTGCCGATCGTCTGGCCGTAGCGGTAGACCATCACGCCGGTGACCACGAGCCAGCCGATGATCAGCACGCCGAACAGCGCGGCGAAGCCGAGCGCGGCCCCGATCGCCTGGCCCGACTCGCGGCCCAGCCCGGGAATGGCCATCGCGGCGGACACGCCCAGCACAAGGCCGACGCCGCCAGGGATGACGCCGTCCAGCAGGGCCGCCGCGAAGCGCGACCCGCGGCTCGCCTCGACGAGGCCTCCGGCGGGCGAGGGCTCGCTCAGGCGGGCCAGCGGCGGCGCGAAGGGATTCTGGGTGGTGATGTCGGACATGTCTTCCTCTTTGCTTGGCTATCGGGGGAGCGTCGGACGCGCCCTCTCTCTGTGGCCGGTCGCGATCGCCCGCGGGCGCCGTGCCGGGGAAACTCGGGGATCAGCGCTGCAGCACCGCGTGGCGCGACGACGCGGCGCTCACGACCACCGTGTCGGCGATGTAGTCGTGCACGCAGCGGCGCGAGGCGCCGAAGATGAACAGCACGTCGACCAGCGTGAGCAGCTTGCCCAGGAACGGGATCATGTTGATCACCATCGGCAGGCCCTGGCGCAGGAACAGCAGGCGCGGGAACTCCGCCCGGCCACCGTCGGCGCGCACGATGCGGATGCCCATCGCCTTCTTGCCGACGGTCTGGCCGGCGGTGTAGAGGAACCACGACTGCAGCGCCAGATACAGCACCATGTAGACGGCCACGCCGCCCAGCAGCGCGGTCGGGCCGCCGCGGGCCGCCACGAAGAACTGCGTGCCGTACATCGCGATCAGCACCGGGATGCTGATCGCCATCGCGACGAGGCCGTCGATGAAGGCGCCGCCGAAGCGCTGCCCGCGCGAGGCGGGCTCGAGCTGGCCCTCGACGGGCAAGGGTTCGTCCACGACCGCGCGCGGGGGCGCATAGCGGTTGTCGTCCTGGCTGGCGTGATCGCTCAAGAGCTGTCCTCCCTGGAGGGCGGCGGAGGGCCGCGGATGCAAGACGTCTGGCGCGTCTTCCTGCGTGGGGGCGATCTTAACCGCGCTGCGGGCGGCTGGAATCGGGGTCGAACCGGGGATGGACGGCGCGCGCGGCGCGTGTCACGTCACATGAACAGGTGCTCGCCGGCGTTCTCGCCGCCCAGGATCACGTAGTTCACGCGCCGGATGTCCTCGACCCGGCTGCCGCCGGCGTAGGAGATCGAGCTCTGCAGGTCCTCCTGCATCTCGCGCAGGGTCTCGGCCAGCGTGCCCTTGATCGGCTCGAGGATGCGCTTGCCCTCGACGTGGCGGTACTCGCCCTTGTTGAAGTCGGAGGCGCTGCCGTAGTACTCCTTGTACAGCTTGCCGTCGACCTCCACCGTCTGCCCCGGGCTCTCCTCGTGGCCGGCGAACAGCGAGCCGATCATCACCATCGTCGCGCCGAAGCGGATGCTCTTGGCGATGTCGCCGTGGTGCCGGATGCCGCCGTCCGCGATGATGGGCTTGTTGGCCACGCGGGCGCACCACTTGAGCGCCGACAGCTGCCAGCCGCCTGTGCCGAAGCCGGTCTTCAGCCGCGTGATGCAGACCTTGCCCGGGCCGACGCCCACCTTGGTCGCGTCGGCGCCCCAGGTCTCGAGGTCGATCACCGCCTCGGGCGTGCCCACGTTGCCGGCGATCACGAAGGCCTGCGGCAGCTTCTCCTTCAGGTGCGCGATCATGCGCCGAACGCTTTCGGCGTGGCCGTGGGCGATGTCGATCGTCACGTAGTCGGCGCCCACGCCCTCGGCGGCGAGGCGGTCGACGATGGCGTAGTCGGCCGGCTTGACCCCCGCGCTGATCGAGACGATGAGCCCGGCCTCGCGCATCGCCTTCGCGAACGCGACGGTGTCGAGGTCGAAGCGGTGCATGACGTAGAAGTAGCCGTTGGCGGCGAGCCAGCGCGCGATCGTCTCGTCCAGCACCGTCTTCATGTTGGCCGGCACCACCGGCAGCTTGAAGCGGCGGCCGCCCAGGGCCATCGAGGTGTCGCATTCGCTGCGGCTGTCGACGCGGCACTTGCGCGGCAGCAGCAGGATGTTGTCGTAGTCGAAGATTTCCACGGTCGGTTCCTTGCCGCGTCAGCGGGGGTCGGCGCAGCGGTCGGTGGCGAGCTGGGTGATGCGCCCGTGGGCGTCCTCGATCCAGGCCGCGGCGACCAGCTTCTCCACGTGCGCGTTGAGCGGCCAGCGCAGGCCGTACAGCGGCGCGACGGCGTGGGCCTTGCCCGGCGCGTCCGGCAGCTTCAGCGGGCCGACCACCACGCGCACCAGGCGGCGCGCGATCCTCGTGTCGCGCACGCCGGCGGGGATCTGCTCGTAGAGCGCGATCCAGCCGGTCGAGCCCTCGGGCCAGGTGCCGCTCGCATGCATCTGGACGCCGAAGTAGCCCTCGTGCGGCAGGCTGGAGTGCACCCAGAAGCGCTGGTCGGCGCGATGCGGGGGCAGGGGCGTCGAGGTGTCGAAGGCCGCGGGCTGCGCCTGCAGCCGCTCGGGCAGGTAGGGCCCGAGCCGCGCGAGGCGCTCGGCGCTCTCGGGGATCG
>DASVLN010000179.1:0-2267 GCA_036384855.1 Burkholderiaceae bacterium
CCGCAGCAGGATGCCCGGCTCGCACAGCGCGGGCACCCGCGCCTCGGCCGGGCGCGCGGGCAGCGGCTCGCCGAGCACGGTCGTCACCGGGGGTTGGGCGGACGCGGGTTCCATCGGCCCGCATTGTGGGGGCGCGTGCGCGGGCGCCACAAGCCGCGCCATCCGGGCGGCGTGCGTGGTCGGACAGCCGGCCGCCGACGCCTACAATCCGGGTTCTCCCTGAACCGCCCTGCGCCGATCCCGCGACATCGGTCGGGCCCTGCCGCGCGAAAGACGAGATGAGCGACAACCAGTTGGACAAGAAATCGCAGGCCTGGTCGGCCCTGTTCTCCGAGCCGATGAGCGAGCTCGTCAAGCGCTACACCGCCAGCGTCGGCTTCGACAAGCGCCTGTGGCAGGCCGACATCGCCGGCAGCCTCGCGCATGCGCGGATGCTCGCCGCGCAGGGCGTGATCGCGCAGCAGGACTTCGCCGACATCGAACGCGGCATGGCGCAGATCCGCGCCGACATCGAGGCCGGCCGCTTCGAGTGGAAGCTCGAGCTGGAGGACGTGCACCTGAACATCGAGGCACGCCTGACGCAGCTCGTGGGCGACGCCGGCAAGCGCCTGCACACCGGGCGCTCGCGCAACGACCAGGTCGCGACCGACGTGCGCCTGTGGCTGCGCGGCGAGATCGACGAGATCGCCCTGCTGCTGGCCGACATGCAGCGCGCGCTGCTGGCGGTCGCCGCGCGCCACACCGAGACCGTGATGCCGGGCTACACGCACCTGCAGGTCGCGCAGCCGGTGAGCTTCGCGCACCACCTGCTCGCCTACGTCGAGATGTTCGCGCGCGACGCCGAGCGCCTCGCCGACGCCAGGAAGCGCGTGAACCGCCTGCCGCTGGGCGCCGCCGCGCTCGCGGGCACCAGCTACCCGCTCGACCGCGAGGCGGTCGCGCGCGCGCTCGGCTTCGACGGCGTGTGCCAGAACTCGCTGGACGCCGTGAGCGACCGCGACTTCGCGATCGAGTTCTCGGCCTTCGCGTCCATCGTCATGGTGCACGTCTCGCGCCTGGCCGAGGAGATCGTGCTCTGGATGAACCAGAACTTCGGCTACGTCGACCTGTCGGACCGCTACTGCACGGGCTCGTCGATCATGCCGCAGAAGCGCAACCCGGACGTCGCCGAGCTGGCGCGCGGCAAGAGCGGCCGCGTGGTCGGCCACCTGATGGCGCTGATCACCCTGATGAAGGGCCAGCCGCTCACCTACAACAAGGACAACCAGGAAGACAAGGAGCCGCTGTTCGACACCGTCGACACGGTCAAGGACACGCTGCGCATCATGGCCGAGATGGTGGGCGGCGAGCTCGACGCCGCCACCGGCGCGCGCTCCGGCGGCCTGGTGCCCAAGCCCGAGGCGATGGAACGCGCCGCGCGCCGCGGCTACGCCACCGCCACCGACCTCGCCGACTACCTGGTGAGGAAGGGCGTGCCCTTCCGCGATGCCCACGAGGTCGTGGCGCACGCGGTCAAGGTCGGCATCGAGCGCGGCGTCGACCTCGCCGACCTGCCGCTGGACGTGCTGCAGGGCTTCCACGCGGCCATCGGCGAGGATGTCTACGGCGTGCTCACGCTGCGCGGCTCGCTCGAGGCGCGGCGCGTCACGGGCGGGACGGCGCCCGTGGAGGCGCAGCGGCAGATCGAGCGGCACCGGGCACGCCTCGGTTGATCCGCCGCCCGCGCGCGCGGGTGCGAGGCTCAATCGATCCGCACCGCCACGTAGGCCTCGGTCTCGTACGGCACCGTCACCTCGGCGCGGCCCGCCAGCGCAGGCTCCGACGCCACCATGGCGCGCACCTCGTCGTCGACGCGTGCGCGCTCGCCCTCGGGCAGGCCGGCGATGAAGCTGGTCGAGCGCACGCGGTTGACGATCACGTCCTCCGGAGCGCCGGTATGGCCGTGCGCAAAGCGCGACTCGGCGAGCGGGCCGAAGCCCTCGAACGGGAACGCGCGGCGCCACGCGCCGGTGTGCAAGCGCGGGACGTCGCCCTCGCGGCGGTTGACGATCGCGTCCAGGCGCGCGACCCAGGGCACGCGGGCGTCGCGGCGGTTCCAGACCAGCCCCAGCCGGCCGCCCGGCACGAGCACTCGGTGCATCTCGGCGAGCGCGGCGCGCGTCGCGAACCAGTGGAAGGCCTGGGCGCAGACGACGGCGTCCACGCTCGCGTCGGGCAGCGGGATCGCCTCGGCGGCGCCCGCGAGTGCCTCGACCTGCGGCAGCGCC
>DASVLN010000180.1:0-1547 GCA_036384855.1 Burkholderiaceae bacterium
TCGGCGCGACGCTGCTGGCGGCCGCGAGCGCGATCGCGCCGCGCGAGGATCAGCCGCGCGCGGACCCGTAGGTCAGCGTCTGGACGCCGGTGGACGTGCCCAGCAGGCAAACGTCGGCGCGGTGGCGCGCGAAGATGCCCACGCACACGATGCCCGGCCACTGGTTGACCTCGGACTCCATCGCCACGGGGTCGGCGATCTGCAGGCCGCGCACGTCGACGATCGGGTTGCCGTTGTCGGTGGTCACGCCCGTGCGCACGGTGGCCTCGCCGCCGAGCGCCGCGAACCGGCGGATCACCTGCCGGACGGCCATCGGGATCACCTCGACCGGCAGCGGGAATCGGCCGAGCACCGGCACGCGCTTCGATTCGTCGGCGATGCACACGAAGCGCTCGGCCAGGTCGGCGACGATCTTCTCGCGCGTCAGCGCCGCGCCACCGCCCTTGATCATGCAGCCGCTTGCGTCGATCTCGTCCGCGCCGTCGACGTACACGCCCAGGCCCGTCACCTCGCCCGCGTCGAGCACGGGGATGCCGTGGCGCACCAGGCGTTCGGTGCTCTGCACGGAGCTCGACACCGCGCCCGAGACGCGCCGAGGCATGACAGCCAGGGCCTCGATGAAGTGGTTGACGGTCGAGCCGGTGCCGACGCCGACGATGCTGCCGGGTTGCACGTAGGCGATGGCCGCCTGGCCGACGAGGGCCTTGAGTTCGTCTTGCGTCATGGCAGGGATTATCGCCGCGGGCGGTGGGGGTGGTCCGTGACGAAGCTGATCTCGAACTCTTCGCGCTCCAGCTCCTCCGGCGGTTCCCAAAGCCTGCTTGCCATCTCGAACACATGGTCCGGCACGACCATCGAAAACGTCGGGCCGCGCTCTTCGTTCCTGCGTCGAACACGCCCGCGACGAACTTCCAAGGAAGCGTCGAGGACATGGACGTGAAGTGGAAACCCTTCGTTCGCGACCCTCCGGCAGAACTGGATTCGCTGCTCCCGCTGGATCAGACCCAGCTCGAGCACGACGCTTCGACCCGCGGACAATATCCTCCGGCTGTGGCTCCAGATCAGGCCCAGCAAGCGCTCCTTGCGTTCAAGGTACCAGGGCACGAAATCGCCGTCCGGGCGGTCCGGGCTGAAAAGCGTTGCGAACCATTCGTCGAGCGGGATGTGCACGCCGCCGGAGGTCGCGGCCAAGGTCGCGCTGTAGGTGGACTTTCCGGCCCCGACCGGGCCCTCGACCAGATGAACTCGAGACATGCTTGACGATCCAGGATGGGGACAGTGGCCGGAATTCTGACGCGATCTCTGCCATGAAAAAGCCCCGCGCTCGGCGGGGCTCGGCGGCGGCGGGCGTCGCTCAGGCGAGACGGCGCGCGACCACGACCACGTGCTGCACGCTCGCGACCTGCTCGCCGGTCTGCGACATCGCGGCCTTCTCGGCCATCGC
The DNA here is from genome assembly GCA_036384855.1 of Burkholderiaceae bacterium. Lineage (GTDB taxonomy): Bacteria > Pseudomonadota > Gammaproteobacteria > Burkholderiales > Burkholderiaceae_C > Scleromatobacter. The sequence continues at coordinate 1,445 of DASVLN010000180.1, forward strand.
GAACTGCTGGCTGGCGATGTGGGTCACTCCGGACGCGGTGGCGAAGGTGGCGGCGACGGCGAGGACGGCGGCGACGGCTTGCGAGGCGATGGTCTTGGTCATG
>DASVLN010000181.1:0-10053 GCA_036384855.1 Burkholderiaceae bacterium
TCCTTCCCATCCCGAACAGGACAGTGAAACGCCTCTGCGCCGATGATAGTGCGGATTCCCGTGTGAAAGTAGGACATTGTCAGGCTAATATCCCGCAACCGCCCGAGCTGAAACCTTCAGCTCGGGCGTTTTGCTTTGCGGAGCCCGCAGCCGCCCGAGCTGAAACCTTCGGCTTGGGCGCTTTGGCTTTGAGGGCATTGAATCGGCGTCGCCCCTGGGCTCCTTTCGGGACTGGCCTGTTATCCGCGGCGGCTTCTTGTCGTCGGGCGTACCGGCGTGCTGGTGCCCCGCCTTCCAGGCGCCATCCTCGCGCCTGACGATCCGGGCGACCCGAAGGGCCGTCTCCACCGTGGCCGGCTTGCCGCGGACATCCATCGTCGCCCGCTCGATTCCGGCGCAGAAGCCGAGATCGTCGGATGTCCGGGCGCAGCACGTTCCGGCCGCAGCGACCGGATGGCGAACGCGTGAAACCTCAGTCGCGCAGGTCCGCCGCCGACTTCAGCGAGGAATGGCGCTCGGCCAGGGTCGCGGGGCCGCACGTCAGGGCAAAGAAGTCGAAGGTGTCGGCATCGCCCTTGGCCACGGGGGGACGAAGGTACTGCAGGTGCGCATCCCGCTCGTCGCGGCGCAGTTGAGCGTACGCCGCCGCAGACAGCCGGCCGCGGAAGCGCGGCGACGCCTGATGGCCTCGCAGCCGCGCCGGCACCGGCCAGGGCGGGGCGCGCCAGAACGCCGCGCGGTCGGAGGACGCCGAATAGTCGTGCCAGGTCAGCGACGGACACTCCGACAACACGTCCAGCTGGCCTCGAAGCCGCTGGGCGCCCGGCCACTCGGCGGCGATCGGCAGGCAATGACCGAGCGTCACCAACGACAAGGTCATGCCGCTGCGATTGCGACGGCTGTCCACCATCTCGCCGAGCTGGCCCAGCGCGCGGGCGAGTACCTGCGACGCGAGCAAGGTGCCCGTCGAGTGCCCGACGAACATGATCTCCCGCAGCGGGCCCGCGCCGGGCTGGCGCAGCCGCGCCTCGACCGCCTCGACGACGTGGCCGGCCATCTCGTCCAGGCGCTCGTCGACCTCCGGTGTCTGGCCGAGCGCCTGCGAGCGCACGAAGGCGTAGAGCCGCAAAAGCCACTCGCAATCGACCCAGCGAGCGAGGCCGCGCCATAGCACGGCGCCCATGATCAGGCCGACCAGCGCCGAGGCCAGCGGCGAGAGTGCGCCAATCCACTCCAGCGCGCTGCCGACCAGCAGTCCCGCCATCAGCGACACCAGCGCCACCCCCAGCGGCAGCATCGCGAGCCCGAACGCCGACGGCGCCTGCCGTCTCACGCGCCACAGCACACCCGAGACGGCGCCGCGCACGTACACGTTCCAGTAGTCGCGCGCCAGCTGGCCGGGCGTGCGGCGCCAGTGCCGGCGAACCAGGTCATCCCAGCGCATGAAGTGCACGCGCGTGCGCATGGTCGGCGGACGGCCTCCGCCTGGTGCCGGAGCGCCGCGCCAGAGGGCCGTCCAGACCGAAGCCCAGCGACCCACGCGGTGACGGCCACCGACGGCCAGCGTCTCGTCGTGAGAGGCATTGCGCTGGCCGATGCCGTTGCGGAATAGCCGGTGATAGAACGTCGCGCCCTTGGGATCGAAGCCGCTGAAGTAGAACAGCATGCGATCCGGCGCGTCGGAATGCGGGCGCGACGCGGGCGCCGGGATGACGTGCGGCGCCGGCGGCAGCGTGTCGATGAAATCCGGCCCGGGCAGGGTCGTGGCGTCGGGATTGGCCATGCCGCCTCAGCTCGCCTGCGGCCGCACGCCCACGCGATCGCCGCGGCGCTCGAGCACGCCGTCGTCGACCAGGCGCTCCACGTGCGCGCGCGCGGCCGCGGTCGCACGCGTCTCGTCGAGTCCCAGGCGCGCAGCCACCTGGCGATAGATGGGTGTGCCGTACATCCAGTCGACCAGCGCCTCGAACGCCGCTTCGCGCACCTCGAGCAGGTGGAACATCAGCAACGCGCGCGCGGCATGCTGGGCGTGCCGCTCGGGCTGACGCTCGAAGGCGGCCACGCGCTCTCGGCTGGCGGCGAGCGCGGCCTCGACGTCCTCGAACGGGCGGCCGTGGCCGGGGATGACCTCGCGCGGCTGCAGGCGCTCGATCAGGTCGAGCGTGCGGCGCGTCGGGCCGAAGCCGTCCTCGCCGGCGAGCTCGGGGAAGATGATGGCCAGGCGAGACTCCCACAACGCGTCGCCGGCGATCAGCGTGCGCGTCTGCGGCTCGAACAGCAGGATCGCGTCCATGTCGTGGCCCGGCGCCGCATGGATCTGCCACTCGGCGGCACCGATCGAGATCGCCCCGCCGGGCACGAGCGCGCGATCGACGGCGAAGCGGGAGCAAGGCTGGTCCGTGAGCACGTAGGTCAACGCTTCCTGGTCCCAACGCCGCACGATGTCCACGCTGGCGGCAGGCACCCAGGTCTCGACACCGCCGCGGCCCTGCAGCGCATGGTTGCCGCCGCAGTGGTCCGAGTGCAGGTGGGTGTTGAGGATGCGGCTGAGCGGCGCGCCTTCCAGCGCGTGGTCGACCAGCGCCAGCGTCTGCACCGCATGCAGGCTGAAGCCGGTGTCGACCACCGTGGCCGGGGCCTCGTCCACAGCGGCGAAGACGACCTGGTTGGCCGACAGCCAGCCGCGCTCGATCACGCGCAGCCCGAGCTGCCGGGCCGAAAGCGAGGGCGCGCGCAAGCCGACCTCGGAGGCGTCGGCGGAAGGGCTCGTGACGGTCGCGGGCACGGAAACGGAACGGGAAAACCGGGCAGGCTCAGGCACCGGGCGTTCGCAGCTCGCGGCGCAGGATCTTGCCGACGTTGGACTTGGGCAGGTCGTCCCGGAACTCGATGACCCGGGGTCGCTTGTAGGCCGTGAAATTCTCGCGGCAATACGCCGCGATGTCGGCTTCCGCAAGCGCCGGATCGCGCCGGACCACGAACAACTTCACGGCCTCGCCCGACTTCTCGTCCTGGATCCCCACCGCGGCGCACTCGAGCACGCCCGGATGCAGGTTGACCACCTGCTCGATCTCGTTCGGATACACGTTGAACCCGGACACGAGGATCATGTCCTTCTTGCGATCGACGATGCGGATGTAGCCGCGCTCGTCCATCACGCCGATGTCGCCGGAGCGGAAGAAGCCATCCGGCGTGATGACCTTGGCGGTCTCGTCCGGTCGTTTCCAGTAGCCGGCCATCACCTGCGGGCCGCGGATGCAGATCTCGCCCGGCTCGCCGAACGGCAGGTCGCGACCGTCGTCGTCGCGGATCGCGATGTCCGTCGACGGGATGGGCAGGCCGATGGTGCCCGTGAACTCGGGCTTGTCCAGCCGGTTGCTGGTGGCCACGGGCGAGGTCTCCGACAGGCCGTAGCCCTCGACGACGGGGCAGCCCGTGATGCGCAGCCAGCGCTCGGCCGTCGCCTGCTGCACCGCCATGCCGCCGCCGTTGGAGACGACGAGGTCGGAGAAGTCCAGCTTGGCGAAGTCGGCATCGTTGGCGAGCGCGTTGAACAGCGTGTTGACCGCCGGGAACATGTTGACGCGGTGCTTGCTCAGCGACTTCACGAAGCCCGGGATGTCGCGCGGGTTCGCGATCAGCAGCAGCTTCATTCCCAGGCGTGCACCGAACATGTAGCAGATGGTCAGCGCGTAGATGTGGTACAGCGGCAGCGCGCACACGGCGGTCAGGGGCCTGTCGCCGAGCGTCTCGAGCATCGGCCGGAACCACGCCTCGCTCTGCAGGATGTTGGCGACCACGTTGCGGTGCAGGAGCGTCGCGCCCTTGGAGATGCCCGTCGTCCCGCCGGTGTACTGCAGGAACGCGACGTCGTCCGGCCCCAGCGGCACGGGCTTCAGCACGAGCCGCGTGCCTTCGGCAACGGCCATGTTGAAGCGCGTGACCGAGCGACCCTGGTCGCGCGGCAACCGGAACTCAGGCACCATCTTCTTGACGTGGCGGGCCACGAAGTTGACCAGCTGGCCTTCGGCGAAGCCCAGCAGGTCGCCGGCCGCCGCGAGCACGACGTGGCGCAGATCGGTGCCGGGCAGCGCCTGTTCCAGCACATGTGCGAAGTTCTCGAGCACGAGGATGAAGCGGGCGCCGGAGTCGGCGAGCTGGTGGTGCAGCTCTCGCGGCGTGTACAGCGGGTTGACGTTGACGACGACCCCGCCCGCGCGCAGCACGGCGCCGATGGCGACCATGTACTGCGGCAGGTTGGGCATCATCAGCGCGACGCGGTCGCCGCATTGCAGCCCCTTGGCCTGCAGCCACGCCGCCAGCGCCAGGGAACGCTCGTCGACCTGCGCGAAGGTCAGGCGCGATCCGCGGAAGACGCAGGCGTCGCGCGCGGCGTGCTTCTTCCACGCTTCCTCCAGCAGCGCCACCAGCGACGGATAGCCGTCGACCGGCACCGTCGCGGGCACGCCGGGCGGGTAGTGCGCGAGCCAGGGACGGGGCAGGTCGTCGGCGGGCGCCGCGAGCGGCAGGGCGGAGGACGTGACGGCGTTCATGACGCGGATTGTCCCGCAGCCCGCCGGCACCTCCACCGAGGGGAAATCGGCATTTCCCGCGCCGCGCCGGGCCTGGGCGGCTTCCATGTGGCTCGCTACGGCAGCGCGGCCAGCGGATCGTCGGCTGCCGGAGCAGCTGCCGCCTGTTCGGCGGTCGGCTCGAACAGGCGGGCGCCGAGCGCGCGCTCGCGCCGCTCGATGGTGCCGAGGAACTCGTCGGCGCCGCGCATCGCCGCGAAGGCGTCGAATCCGGTCTCGAGGAAGGCCTGCAGCGTGCCGAGGCCGGCCGCGCGCGCCGGCCCGCGCATCGCCTTGAGGCTCGCGCGCAGGACGCGGCTGCGCACGTGGCGCTCGAGGGCGCGCCCCACGACCATCGCGAGCTCGATCTGGTGCTCGCGCGCCTGCGGCTCGCCGACGGCCTGCCACGCGCGCACGTAGGCCGGCCCGTCGATCGTCGGGCCGGCGAGGCGGGCGGCCATCGCGCCGTCCAGCCGCTCGGACAACGCGTGCACCTCCGCCAGCGCCTCGACCGTGAGCACGATGTCCTCGGGAAACAGCCGCACGACGGCCGGCACGATGCGTCCGAACTCGGCGTCGCGGCGGGCGAAGTCCTGCGGGCCGTAGAGTTCGTCGAGGAAGAACCGCGCCGCGCGCCCGAAGCGCGGGTGCTCGAGCAGGTCGGCATGGGTGCGGGCGAAGCGGCGCTGCTGCCAGGACTTCAGCGACTCGACCGTCGCGGCGAATCCGGGCGCGGCCGCCCGCCGCGCGCGCTCGGACTCGACGGCCGCGAGCGCGGCGAGGATGCGGGAAGCGGGATCGCTCATCGCGCGCAGGGTATCAGGCCGCCACGGCCATTCGGGCCCGCCGCGATGCCGCGTATTTCCTGGACGGGACACCAGGCGCACGGGGTCATACTCGGCGCATGGTCGCCAGCATCGCCCGACTGCTGTTCATCGCCTGGTTCGCGCTGCTCGCGGCATTGCTGGCCTGGGGCGCGCAGTCTGGCTGGCCCTGGGGCGCATGGCTCGGCCTCTACGTGCTCGTGCTGGGGCACCCGACGCTGCTCGCGATCGAGCTGGCCGCCGCGCGCATCGTCTCGCGCCGCGCGCAGGCCGGCGCGCCGGGCCCTGCGCCCCTGCCCGTGGGCGCGATGCGGCTGCTGCGCGCGTGGCTGCGCGAATGGCTGGTCTCGACCATCGTCTTTGGCGTGCGGCTGCCCTGGCGTGCGCAGGCCTGGCCGGATCACCTGCCGCGCAGCTCGCGCGGGCTGCGCGGCGTCGTCTTCGTGCACGGCTTCCTCTGCAACCGCGGCATGTGGAATCCGTGGCTCAAGCGGCTGACGCGCCTCGAGCGCGCCTTCGTCGCGGTCGACCTCGAGCCGGTCCATTCGGACATCGATGCCTACGCCGAGCTCGTCGAGCGCGCCGTGCGCCGCATCGAGGCGGTGACCGGCCTCGCACCCGTGATCGTGGCGCACAGCATGGGCGGGCTCGCGGTGCGCGCCTGGCTGCGCACGCGCGCGGGCCGCGCCGAGAGCCACGGCCACGAGCATGCCGCCCGCGTCATCACGATCGGCACGCCGCACCACGGCAGCCGGGTCGCGCGCCTCTCGCGCGCCGCCAACGCGGTGCAGATGCGAGTCGGCAGCGAGTGGCTCGCGGCGCTCGCGCGCCAGGACGGCGCCGACCACGGCGCGCTGTTCACATGCTGGTGGAGCGACTGCGACCAGCTGGTCTATCCGCCCTCGACCGCCGTCCTTGCGGACAGCGAATCGCGCCAGCTGCGCGGCGTCGGCCATCTCGCGATGTGCGGGCGCGAGGAGATCTGGGAAGAGATCCGGCGCCGCATCGGGCGCTGAGGCCGGCGTCGCGGGCTCAGGCCGGCAGGTCGGCCTTCAGCACGCCGCGGCGGATCTGGTCGAGCTCGATCGACTCGAACAGCGCCTTGAAGTTGCCTTCGCCGAAGCCCTCGTTGCCCTTGCGCTGGATGAACTCGAAGAAGATCGGCCCGAGCTGGTTTTCCGAGAAGATCTGCAGCAGCAGCTCGCCCGGCGCGCCGTCGACCAGGATCTGGCGCTCGTGCAGCGCCTTGACGTCCTCGCCGTGGCCGGGGATGCGCTTGTCGACCAGCTCGTAATAGGTGTCCGGCGTGGACAGCAGCTTGACGCCGCTGGCACGCAGCCGGTCGACGGTGTCGGGCAGGTTGGCCGAGGTCAGCGCGATGTGCTGGATGCCTTCGCCGTGGTACCGGTCGAGGTATTCCTGCACCTGGCCCTTGCCGTCGTTGCCCTCCTCGTTGATCGGGATGCGGATCAGGCCGCAGGGGCTGGTCATCGCCTTGCTGCGGATGCCGGTGACCTTGCCCTCGATGTCGAAGTAGCGCACCTCGCGGAAGTTGAACAGGCGTTCGTAGAACTCGGCCCATTCCTCCATGCGGCCGCGGTGCACGTTGTGCGTGAGGTGGTCGATCTCCAGCAGGCCGTTGCCCTGCGGGTCGAGTTCTTCGCGCGAGACGCCCGGCAGGGGCTCGAAGTCGACGTCGTAGAAGCCGATGTTGCCGATGTCGCCCGGCTTCGCGCCGTTCTTGCCGCGCCAGCGGTCGACCAGGTAGATGAGCGAGTCGCCGATGCCCTTGATCGCCGGGATGTTGAGCTCGCCCGGGCCGGCCGCGCCGGCGAAGCCCCAGGCGCCCAGGCCGATCGCGCGCTCGTAGGCGAACTTGGCGTCCTGCACGCGGAAGGCGATCGCGCAGATGCTGGGACCGTGCAGGCGTGCGAAGCGCTGCGCGAACGAGTCCGGCTCGGCGTTGAGGATGAAGTTGATGTGGCCCTGGCGGTAGAGCGTCACGGCCTTGTGGCGGTGGCGCGCGATCGCCTTGAAGCCCATGCGCTCGAAGACCGCGGCCATCGCGGCGGGATCGGGCGCGGCGTACTCGATGAACTCGAAGCCGGCGGTGCCCATCGGGTTGTCCCAGGGGGTGAAGGCCATGGATGTCTCCTGCGTGGAATGGGGCCGTGCGAAGGCTGCCGGCGCGATGGACGCATCCTAGGCCCGCGTGGGCGCAGTTTTCCTGCGTATTCCGTCTCGGCATTGCCGGATTGCGCAGGAATCGTGTACAAATAGGGTCATGAGCGCCGCCACCGACCTCGATCCCATCGATCGACGCATCCTTCAGGCGTTGCAGGCGGACGGCCGGCTGACCTTCGACGAGCTCGCGGGCCGCGTCGGGCTGTCCGCCTCGGCGGTGCTGCGGCGAGTGCGCCGGCTCGAGGAGGCCGAGGTCATCTCCGGCTACGTCGCGCTGGTGCAGCCGGAAGCCGTCGGCCTCGGGCTGACGGCCTACCTGAACGTGCGGCTCGAGAAGCACAGCGAGGCCCACAAGCGCAACCCGATGGATCTCTTCAAGGCTGCGGTGCAGACCTGGCCCGAGGTCGTCGAGTGCGTCTCGCTCACGGGCGAGATGGACTATCTGCTGCGCGTCGTCGTGACCGACATGGCGCACTACGCGCGCTTCATCGGCGACACGCTGCTGCGCCACCCGAGCGTGCAGGACTGCAAGTCCAGCTTCGTGCTCGAGCGCATCAAGGGCACGACGGCGATGCCCGTCTGAGCACGCCTTCAGCGCCGCACGAGCACGAGTCCCAGCTCGTAGGCGTCCGCGAACGGGTGCGCGACGCGCGGATACGGCGGTGCCGGCCATTCCCACCGCGAGCCGTCGAACAGCGCCCGCAAGGCGTTGACCGGGACGTTGTACGGCGGGCCCTCGATCACGCCGTCGGCGGCGGCCGGCCGGGAGACCTGCATCCCCATCAGGAACAGCCGCCCGCCGGGCCGCAGCCAGTCGTGCAACGCCCGCGCATAGCGCGTCCAGTGGTCGGGATGCATGGCGCACAGGCAGGTCTGTTCGTAGACGGCGGCCAACGGGCGGGCCGGCTGCCACGCGAGGACGTCGGCCGCGACGACCTCGGCGGTCGCGCCCGCTGCCGCCAGCCGTGCGCGCGTGCGCTCGCAGGCGGCCTGCGCGTAATCGATGCCGACGACGTCGAACCCGCGCTGGGCGAGCGCGAGCACGTCGTGGCCGCTGCCGCAGCCCGGCACCGCGATGCGGCCCGCCAGGGCCGTCGCATCCAGCACGCCGTTCTCGACCCAGGCGAGCAGCTGCGGTCCGGCGCCGCCGCGATCCCACGGCGTCTCGTTGCGTTCGAAGCGTTCCTGCCAGAACTGGCGATCAGGACCCGGCATGGGCATTCCTCGTGGCGTCGATGCGCGATCGTAGTGCCGTTTCGGCGGACGCGCGCGCCGCGTCCCTCCTGGTCTGGCGTCGCGTGACTCAGTCCTGTGCGTCGACCTCGTGCAGGAAGGCGAGCGCCGAGGCCTCGTTGAGCCGCAGCAGGGTGGCGATGTCGCGTACGTCGTCGGGCACGGCGGGGTTGTCCCAGCCGTCCATGGTGTGGCGCGCCACCCGGATCGCCAGCAGCACGTTTCGCACCTGCGAGTTCTCGGCGTGGCGGTCGTCGGTGATGCGCACGAGGATCTCGGGCAGCCGCCATTGCTGCATGAGGGCGTGCTGGATGTCGTTGAGCTCCGCGCCCAGCAGCTCGCGCTGCACGATGGCCGAGCGCAGCGCCGGGTCGGCCGCCTGGCGCCGGCGGATCTCGAGCGCCAGCGCCGGAGCGTGCAGCCAGAGCAGCATCTCGGCGAAGTCGTGGAGCTGGGCCGCCTCGTGCAGGACGACGGCGTCGTGGTCGGCGCGGTGCACGGCGAATGCGGCGGCGAAGCGCGCGGCGCGGTCGGCGCGCGCGAGCACGCGCTGCAGTCCGGCCAGTGCCTGCGGGTGTGCTTCCAGGCGATCCTCCGCCGAGGGCTGCGGCCCGAACGCGCGGAAGAAGGGCGTGATGCCCATGAGCACGAGCGCCTCGAGCACGGTCTCGGCGTCGGTGAGGCGATGGTTCGAACCCTGGGTCGACGCGTAGGCGAGCACCTTCAGCGTCATCAGCGGGTCGCGTCCGATCGCCGAGGCGATGCCGCGCGCGTCGACATCGTCCTCGACCAGGCGCATGTCTTCGAGCGCCGCCGCGGTGTCGGCGAGGACGGGGATCTCCGGGTCGCCCAGCGCCCGCAGCCAGCCGGCCACGGTGCGCGGCGCGGGGGAGTCGGACGAGCCGGTCGGAGCGTTCATGGCGGAGTGTCGGCAGGCGGCGGGCCCGCGGCGTGCGCGGGCCTCCCCTGTCTTATCGGTGCTGCGCGGGCCGGCTTGAGGCCGGCGTCGGCGCCGCGCGCATCACGCGCGTGCGCCGCGTGCGGGAATCCACGCCCGCAGCCACACGCGCGTCCACACCCGGGTGCAGGCCCGCGCCCAGACCCGCGTCCAAAGGCGATGGGACATCACAGCCGGCGCACGTCCACGTAGCCGACGAGCCGACCGTCGACGTACAACGCGCCTTCGGGCGCGCCGGCATCGGCGTGGAACTCGACGGTGACGTCGTGCTGGCTGGCGCGGC
>DASVLN010000182.1:0-3430 GCA_036384855.1 Burkholderiaceae bacterium
GAGGCGGTCGAGGCCGGGCCATCGCAGGTCGTACACCTCCGCGAGCGTCGCCGACCAGCGTGCGTCCGCGGCCGCGGCCGCGCGGTCGGCAAGGCCGAGACGGCGCAGGCCGCGCTCCATCCACGCCGGGTGGAGCTCGGCCGCGACATCGGCCGACTTCCGGCGCGCGGCCGCCAGCAGGCGCGCCAGGAGCGCCGTGGGATCGGCATCCTCCGCGGTCATGGCCGCCCCGTGGCCGCGACCGGCGCGGCGGCGGCGGCAGCGGCATTGCGACGCTTCCAGAACATCCACCCGCCGCCCGCGGCCGCGAGGACCGCCGCCAGCGCGATCGCGAGGACGGGCGATCCGTCGCCCTCCCCGGCCGGCACGGGAGGCGCCGCCGGGACGATCGCCGCCACCAGCGTGACGTTGACGTTCTCGTACGTCAGCCCTTCGACGCTGCGCACCACCAGGTTCTTGACCGTGGGCACGATGGTGGCGACGTTGATGTCGGGCCGGTACTTGATGAAGACCGACGCGCTCGAGGGCTTGACGTGGTCGGCCATCGGGTCGTTGTTGGGAAGCACGACGTGCACGCGCGCGGCCACCACGCCGTCGATGCTGGCCAGCGTGCGTTCGAGCTCCTGCGACACGCCGTAGATGAAGCGCACGCGCTCCTCGGTCGGCGTGGAGATGAGGCCGTCCTTCTTGAACATGTCGCCCAGGCTGGCGCGATGCTCGGCGGGCAGGCCGTTCGCGTGCAGCGTGGCCAGCGCCGTTCCGAGCTGCGACGACTCGACCGTCACGTCCCAGGTCTTGCCGTCCGCGGTCGTCTTGGCCGCATCGAGGTGCGCGCCGAGCAGGACCTCCAGCATGTCGTTGGCGTCGCCCTCGCTGAGCTTGGTGAAGACCTCCTGCTTGCAGGCGGCCAGCATGCAGGCGAGGCCGAGGGCCAGCGCGAGGCGCGCGAGGCGGGATGCGATGGAACCTGCCATGGCCGCCTCACTCGTTCTTCAGCAGCGACTGCAGGCTCTTGGTGGACGACTTGGTCACGCCCATCGTCAGCGACATCTTGATGTGCGCCTCCGAGACCTTGTCCATCAGCATCATCGAGCCGGCGGTGCGCTCGGTTGCGTCCATCGACGGCATGTGCTCGATGAAGGACGTCATGTCGGACTGCAGCTCGTTGAGCCCGGACTGCTCGCGGTCGATCATGCCGCCGATCGCGGTCGCGTTCTTGCCGGTGGAATCGGCCGCGGCTTCCTGCGCGTGGCGCTGCATGAGCGACTCGAAGCGCTGGCGCAGCTCGGGCGCGGCGGCCGCCTGCGGCGTGCCGGCGGCGCCGGCGGAGCCGATCGAGGCGAGCGGGTCGATCGGCGGGATGGGGGCGACGGGCGTCATGCGCGGGCTCCTGGTCGGGTGACGGGGCCGGGCCTCAGCAGGCCAGGCCGACGAAGGCGTAGTGATGGGGCGGCGACGGCTCGGCCCGGGCCTCGAGGCCGCGCAGCGCGCGCCCCGACGTGCGCGACAGCATCTCGACGATGCCCAGCGCCACCGCGTCGCGCGGCAACGCCAGCGCTTCCTCGGCGTAGGCCTCCCAGAGGCTGTCCTTCTGGACGAACATGCACATCGCCAGCAGCGCCTTGATCACGGCGTTGCGCGGATGCTTCGCCTCCGCCTCGGTGAGCAGGTCGCGCGCTTCCGGGTACTGCCGGGCGATCAGGAGGTTGCGCGCCTGCGCCGCGACGATCTCGGGGCGGTCGGGGACCGATGCCGCCATCACGGCGAGGATGCGGCCGGTGTCGGCCTGCACGCCGAACTTGTCCGACAGGACGTGCGCGGCCACGATGATCCTCATCTGCGCGACGGGCAGGGCGTTGTTCTGCATGGTGCGGTTCCTTGGCGACGCGCGCGGACGCGACGTCGACGAATGAGGAGGCCGGCCGGGACCGGCGTCGGCCAGGCCGGGGCGGCGCGACGGCGCGCCGTCCCCGGAAGGCATCGCGACCGGGCGTCAGGCCAGGTCCTTCATGCCGTCGGCGCCGGTGTTGGCCAGCTTGTTGCGCGCGTTGTCCATCGCGACGGCCTGGTGGTTGGCCGCGGCGTTGTCCTGCTGCGCCATGTCGATGGCGGCGGTCTGGTTCTGCATGTTCGCGGCGGCGGAGGCCATCGCGGCCTGGTTGGCCAGCGCGGTGTTCTGCTGCGACAGGTAGTTGCTGACGGCGTCGCCGGTCGAGTCGTTGATGTTGGTGACGGCGGCGCCGCCGACGGCGCTGCCGACCCCGCTTTGCACCGCGGTGTTGGCGCCGGTCTTGCCCATCTGCATGTACTGGCCGGCGGTGGTGGCGCCGTGGGAGACTTTGTTGGCATTCGGCATGGGGACTCCTGAAACGTGTGATGAACAGCCCTCAAGGGCGCCGGCGTGGCCGGCGCATCGGGAGCGGGCTGGGTGGCTCCGTCGAATCGGGGATCAGGCCGCGAGCTCGCGGCCGTGCAACTTGTTCCACGCCGCGCAGACGCCGCGCTGCGTGGCCGCGAAGGCCTCGGCCAGCAGGCCGGCCATCCGCTTCTCGTCGAAGTCGATGCTGCGCACCTGGCTCTGGCGCGCCTCGAGCTCGACCTGCGCGAAGTAGCGGTTCAGGCGCCGCGCGCGATCGCCGCTCGTGTCGGTCTTCAGCGTGGCCTCGAGCGAGTCGAAGGCGGCCAGCAGGTCGTCGGGCGGCAGGGTGAAGGCGGTGGTCATCGGCATGTCTCCGTCAGGGGGCCCGGCGCTGGCGCGCCATGGCGATCGGTGGTTCGGCCGCGGCGCGGTCGGGCCAGGAGGCGGGCTCGTCCGCCGGAACGAGGTGCTTGACGCCGTCGCGCGTCTCCATCACGTTCGTGCCGTCGCCGCTCACCCAGGCCGCGAGCACGGCAGGCATCGGCGGCCGGGGCGCGGGCGACTCGCCCAGCACCGCGTCGATGCGGCGGACGGTCGGGGCGAGGTCGTTCGCCACGCGGGCGATGGCGGCGCGGGTCGCCTCGACGTCGTTCGTGTCCACGTCGACGGCGAAGACGCCGCCGCCGCGGTAGGAGATCCGCGCCCCGGGCATGTCGAGGGCGGAGCGGATCGTCTCGACGACGTCGGTGGCCACGGAGAACTTGCGCGCGACCGTGTACTGCGGGGGCACCGAGTCCATCGCCCGCTCGGCCGCCTTGGCCTGGGCGGCGTCGTCCAGGAGGCCCTCGACCACCAGCTCGTCGGGCAGCTCCGCGACCTGCAGGTGGCCGCCGGCCTTGGCGTCGAGCTCCCGCTGCAGCAGGACGTGGGCGTCGCGCAGGCTCACCGTGCGCTGGTCGCGCGGCTTGGAAGTGGCGGTCGCCAGGCCGCCCGCGAACACGAGCGCGATCACGGCCGCCGCCCCCGACCACAGCCAGCGGCGATCCAGGCGCCGCCGCGGCGGCTCGGCCG
>DASVLN010000183.1:0-2261 GCA_036384855.1 Burkholderiaceae bacterium
CGGCCGGCCGTGGCGTTTGGCTGAGCATCGCGGCGCGTCAGGCAGGCTGGGGACGGCGCGCTGCGGCGCGGGCTCCCCGTGGAGCGGGCGGGCGGCCGCTCATTCGCCGACGAGGTGCGCGGCGACCTCCCGGCGATGTCCGCGCAGGCGGTGTTCCCACAGGTAGATGCCCTGCCATGTCCCGAGCACCAGCCGCCCGTCCGCCAGCGGGATGCCCAGCTGCACCGCCGTCAACGCGCTGCGGACGTGGCCCGGCATGTCGTCGGGCCCCTCCTCGCGGTGGCGGAACAGCGCGTCGCCATCGGGCACGAGGCGGGCAAAGAAGCGGTCGAGGTCGCCGCGCACGTCGGGGTCGGCGTTCTCCTGCACCAGCAGGCTGGCCGAGGTGTGGCGCACGAACAGCGTCAGCAGCCCCTCGCGCATGCCCGTGCCCGCGACCCACGCCGCGACCGGCCGCGTGATCTCGACGAGCCCGCGCCCGCGCGTCTCGACGGCGAGGTTGGTGGACGATTGCCTGAGCATCGCCCGAGCATAGCGGGCACGCGCGCGCTGCGGTGTCGGACGAGCGCCCGGCGCACGGTGCTCGGCTGGCGCCGGCGCGGATCCGGCATCCGCGACCGGCGGCGTCGCAGGCACCGCGTCGCCCTCAGGCGCTGGCCGCGCCGGTGTCCTCGAGCTCGAGGTACACCACCTCGTCGAGCGAGGCCGGGTCGACCCCGACCGCCTTCAGGAAGCGCTGGTCCTCGGGCGACATCGGCGCCACGACCTGGCCCAGCGCGGCGCCGGGCATCGTCATGCCGCTGCCCTGAACGATCGCCGCGACCGCGGCCAGGCGTGCGGCGGCGTTCGCGTCCGGCGCCTGCGTCGTCTCGAGCGACAGGCCGCGCACCCGCAGCGTGCCGCTGCACACCGTGGACACGTAGGTCGCGACGGCGTTGCCGACCGGCGCCGTGCCCGCGTACTGCAACGGCGTGCGCGGGCTCGCGGCGTCGAGAGGGTGGTAGGCGCCGGGCTTGAAGTCCCGCGAGTCGGCCAGCAGCGAGCGCCAGTTCGAGGCGACGCTGCCCATGTCCTGCGTGACGATCAGCATGCCCCCGTCGTAGCCGGTGTCCAGCAGCGGGGCCGCGAGGTCCACCAGCGGTGCGATCGCGCCCTGGCCGGTGGGCGGCGGCGTCGTGAGGCCGGCGATCTGCTTGAGCATCGCCGTGAGCCGGAAGTTGTTCTGCCAGTTCTGGCCGGTGGCCGGGGCGTTCTCCCAGTAGCGCCCGGCCACGACCTGCGTGCCGGGCTGCGCCGCACGCCACATCGCGAGCACCAGGTCGGGCGACTCGACGGGCGCCGTGTCGGCGTCGCCGTAGCGCAGCAGCCCGACCGGCCGGAACGCGAACTGCGCCAGCGCCGCGGGGTTCGCGTGGTCGAGCACCGAGATCAGCGCCTTGCAGGCCTCGGCGTCCGCGACCTTGAGGTGCCAGACCTTGATCGTGTCGATCGCCGACTTCACGGAAGCGGCGGCGCCGGGGCAGCATGGCATCGTGCGGCGGCGGCGGAACATGACCCAGTCGCGCAGCGCCGAGACGACGGGTCGCGACGGCGCGTCCAGCGTGGGGAACAGGCGTCGCCGCGCACGTGCGACGAACGCATCGTCGCCGGTCGCGTCGCCGATGCGGATGAGCGCGTCCATCGCCGCCGCGCCGGCGGCGTCGGTGAGGCCGGGCATGGCGGGTAGCGCGTCCAGGCGCACCAGCCGCTCGGCCGTCGTGTTGCCCGTGCCGGCGCCGGTGCCCGTACCTGTACCTGTACCGCCTGTCGGGTCGCCGCCCGCGGCCGGGCTCGGACGGCTGCCGTCGATCGTGACGATCTTGGCGGCCTGCAGCAGCACGCCGATCGCCGCCATCGGACTGCCGCGCCACGCGAACTCCAGCGGCGGCGTGGCGGGGTCGTGCGCGGCGTCGTCGATGGCGTACTCGCCCGCGGCGGGATCCCCGGTGCGATGCAGCGCGAGGTCGCCGGACTCGTAGGCGATGCGTTCGTGCGCGGTGGCGATCGTGAGGGTGACGTGGACGAGGCGCTCGCTGTCGCCGTCGGGGAGCGGGCGGTCGCCCAGCACGGTCAGCGCGCCGCTGACCGTGGAGACGACGTCGCCCATGCGCACCTCGGCGGCGATCGTCGCCTGCGCGCCTTTGGCGATATCGAACGGATCGGCGGAGATGTCGGCTGCGATGTAGGCGAGCGTGTCGTCGACCGTCGCGTCGCCGCCTTGC
>DASVLN010000184.1:0-4273 GCA_036384855.1 Burkholderiaceae bacterium
GCCCGCTCCCCGTCAGGCCAGCGCCTCGCGCGGCAGGCGCTCCGGCGGCAGCGCGCCCGTCATGACGGCCACCGCGTCGCTCATGTCGATCTTCTTCGGATCGAGCACGACGCAGCGCCGGCCCAGCCGCGCCACGTGGACGCGGTCGGCCACCTCGAAGACGTGCGGCATGTTGTGCGAGATGAGCACCACGGCAAGCCCGCGGTCGCGCACGCGACGGATCAGCTCGAGCACCATGCCGCCCTCCTTGACGCCGAGCGCGGCGGTCGGCTCGTCCATGATCACGACGTGGCGCGCGAACGCCGCGGCGCGCGCCACGGCGACGCACTGGCGCTGGCCGCCGGACAGCGTCTCCAGCGGCTGCGTCATCGAGCGGATGCCGACCTTGAGCTCGTTCAGCCGCGCGACGCTCTCCTCGAGCATGCGGCGCTTGTCCAGCATGCGCAGCCAGCGGCCGCGCCAGCCCGGGCGGCGCAGCTCGCGGCCGAGGAACAGGTTCTCTGCGATGGTCATCGCGGGCGCGACGGCGAGGTCCTGGTAGACCGTCTCGATGCCGGCGTGCCGGGCGTCGATCGGGCCGCGGAAGTTCGCGGGCGCGCCGTCCAGCAGGATCTCGCCCTCGTCGGGCCGCACGGCGCCGGCCAGGGCCTTGATGAGCGAGGACTTGCCCGCGCCGTTGTCGCCGATGACGGCGAGGATCTCGCCGGCGCGCAGCTCGAAGTCGGCGCCGTCCAGGGCGGCGACCTGTCCGTAGCGCTTGACGAGTCCGCGCGCCTGCAGCACCACGCGCGGCGTCGGGGAGGAAGTGGCGACGTGTTCCATGTCAGCGACTCGACTTGCGGGAGAGTTGGTCTGCGGCGACCGCCAGGATCACCAGCACGCCGGTGACGAGCACCTGGTAGATCGACGACACGCCGATCAGCGTCAGCCCGTTGCGGAACACGCCGACGACCAGCGCGCCCACCAGCGTGCCCAGCACGCCGCCGCGGCCGCCGAACAGGCTCGTGCCCCCGAGCACGACGGCCGTGATCGAGTCGAGGTTGTCGGTCTGGCCGGCGTTCGGGTCGCCGACGCCCGTGCGCGCGACGGACAGCACCGCCGCGATGCCGTACAGCGCACCCGCGAGCGTGTAGACGCCCAGCAGCACGCGCTGCGTGCGGATGCCCACCAGGCGCGTCGCTTCCGCGTTGTTGCCGACGGCATAGACGTGGCGGCCCTTGGCGGTCTCGCGCAGCAGGAACCAGGCGATCGCGTACAGCGCCAGCATCGCCACCGTGCCCCACGCGACCGCCGTGCGGCCGACGGTGAAGGTGCCGCCCAGCGACGTGAACAGCGGCGGCAGGTCGGTGATGGTCTGCGCGTTGGAGTACAGCTGGGTCGCCGCGAACGCGATGTTCATCGTGCCCAGCGTCACGATGAACGACGGCAGGCGCACGCGCGTGACGAGCAGGCCGTTGGCCAGCCCGAACGCCGCCGCCACGAGGATGCCCAGCAGGATCGCGACGGCCGGCGGCACGCCGCCCTCCGACGCGAGCTTGGTCATCACCATGCCGGCCAGCGCCATGACCATCCCGCACGACAGGTCGATGCCCGCGGTGAGGATGACCAGCGTCTGCCCGATCGCGATCACGCCGACGACGGCGACCTGCTGGGCGATCAGCGACAGGTTGCCGCCGGCCAGGAAGCGGTCCGACTGCGTGGCGAAGAACGCGCAGGCGGCCAGCAGCGCGACGAAGGGGCCCAGCGTCGCGACGCTGGGGACGGTGCCGACGCGCGCGCGCAGGCGGGCGGCCAGCGAGCCGGGGTCGCCCCCGGCGGCGGGGCGGTGGAAGTGCACGGCGCCCATCACTGGCCCCAGCACAGGCGCAGGCCGGTCGCGGAGTCCTTGCTGTCGATGCCGGGCATCGGCTTGTCGGCGATCAGCGTGACCCCGGTGTCGGTGTAGCCGCTGGCCTTCTTGCCTGTCTTCGCGTAGTCGACGCCCGCCTCGACGCCGAGCGCGGCCATCTTCAGCGGGTACTGCTGCGAGGTCGCGGCGATGACGCCGGCCTTGACGTTGCGCACCCCCGCGCAGCCGCCGTCCACCGAGACGATGATCACGCCCTTGGCCTTGCCGGCGCGCTGCAGCGCGGTGTAGGCGCCGGCGGCGGCGGGCTCGTTGATCGTGTAGACGACGTTGACCTCGGGGCTCTTCTGCAGGCAGTTCTCCATCGCGGTCTGGCCCTTGGCCTGGTCGCCGTAGCTGTCGGCCGAGCACACGATCTCGGAGGCCTTGCCGAGCTCGTTGCTGGCCGCGTCGGGCGCCGCGAGGCCGAAGCCCTTCATGAAGCCGTTGTGGCGCTGCGCGCCCACCGGGTGGCCGGGGAAGAGGTCCAGCGTGACGATGTGCGCCGGCTTGCCGCCCAGCGCCGCCTTCGCGTACTCGCCGATCAGCAGGCCGGCCTTGTAGTTGTCGGTGGCGAACAGCGCGTCGGTCGCGTCGCGCGGGTCGGCCGGGCTGTCCAGGGCGATCACCATCACGCCCTGCGCGCGCGCCTTGCGGATCGCCGGCACGATCGCCTTGGAGTCGTTGGGCGTGATCATGATGGTCTTCGCGCCCGCGGTGACCATGTTCTCGATCGCCGTGACCTGGCCCGCGTTGTCGCCGTCCTTGCGACCCGCGGCGGTCAGCAGCTTCGCGCCGCGCTCCTTGGCCGCCTGCTCCGCGCCCTCCTTCATCTTGACGAAGAACGGGTTGGTCTCGGTCTTGGTGATGAGGCCCACCACCGGCTGGTCGGCCGCGCCCGCGGGGACGGCGGCGACGATAGCGAGGGTGGCGGCGAACAGGGAAGGGACGCGGCGGCGCATGGGTTGTCTCCTGGGAATGTCGGTTCGGTTCGGATCGTCCGGACGCCGCCGCCGGCGCCTACACTTCGCAAGCGCGCGGCCGGGGTCCGTCCGCGGCATTTGGCGGCGCGGCGGTTAACGAGCGGTGAAGGCCGCCGGCGGCCCCTGCAATAGATGAAACATTCCAGGCCGCCTCCGGCCTCCGTTTCAAATGTGAACGAGCCCGACCCGCCGCGACATCGGCCGTTACCGCCGGACGGCTCCAATGACGCGCGTACGGGCAGCGGGAACGCATCGTGGATGAACTGACCAGGCACGAGATCCTGATCGTCGACGACGACGACAACCTGTGCGACACGCTGTCGGCGGTGCTCGAGGCCGCCGGCTTCGCCGCCCAGTGCGCCGCCGACGGCGCGACGATGATGAGCAAGCTCGCGCGCGGCGCGTTCTCGCTCGTGCTGATCGACCTGCGGCTGCGCAACGAGGACGGCATGCAGCTCGCGCGCGAGCTGCGCCAGCGCTCGCGCATCCCCATCATCATGGTCACCGGCCAGGGCGACGACACCGACCGCGTGCTGGGCCTGGAGACCGCGGTCGACGACTTCGTCATGAAGCCGTTCAACAACCGCGAGCTCGTCGCCCGCATCCGCGCGCTCCTGCGCCGCAGCACCGAGGTCGGCATGCCGCGCTCGACGCGCGCCGACCCGGTCGGCCACGCCCGCTACCGCTTCGACCGCTGGATCGTCAACCTGAGCACGCGCACCCTGTCGCATGCCGACGGCACGCGCTGCGAGCTGACGCAGGGCGAGTTCGCGCTGCTCGAGGCGATGGTGCTGTCGCCCAACCGCGTGATCTCCCGCGAGCAGCTGCTGACGATGACGCGCGGCGCCGACTCCGCCACGACGGACCGCACGATCGACGTCCTCATCCTGCGCCTGCGCAAGAAGCTGGAGGTCAACCCGGCGTTGCCGACGATCATCAAGACCGAGCGGGGGCTGGGCTACCGGTTCGCGGTCGACGTGGTGCGCTGCTGAACGACGCCCGCGGCGGCGTCAGGCATCGGACGCGGCCTCGAGCGCCGCGGAGATCGCGGCCGCGAGCTCGTCGGCCGTGAAGGGCTTGCGCAGGATCGGCACGCGCGTGCTGCCCTCGTAGCGCTGCGCCAGCAGGTCGCTCGGCAGGCCCGACATCACGACGACCGGCGTGCCGGGGCAGCGCTCGATCACCCAGGCCCGCAGCGCGAGCCCGTCGCCCTGGGGCCCGAGGCCCACGTCCGACAGCACGAGGTCGACCGCATGCGCCTGCAGCGCCTCGACCGCCTCGGGCAGCGAGCGCGCGGCCAGCACCTCGGCCTCCAGCCGCGCGAGGACGTCCTCCAGCGCCGGCCGCACGTCGTCGTCGTCCTCCACGAGCAGGATGCGCAGCCCGGGCGGCACCTGCGAGGCGG
>DASVLN010000185.1:0-1796 GCA_036384855.1 Burkholderiaceae bacterium
CCCGTCGTCGCGACCGAGCATCGCGTCGACGCGCGCGACATCCGGGCCGCGCAGGGCGAAGCGCAGCCGCTCGTCGGCGCAGCGCCAGCCGACGCGGGCGACGAGGTCGAGCTGGCGCCGAACCTCGTGGCGCGCGCCGGAGACGGACAGGTCGAGCTCCGGCGCCCAGTCGCTGAGCAGCTGGTACGGGTTCTCGCGCACGTGCGCCAGGCGCAGCGGGATGCCGGCGAGCCTGCACAGCACGGCCGCGGGCAGCGCGCTCTGGGTGCAGACCGTGAAGACGACGGCCGCGTCGAAGCAGCGCTCGGCCAGGCGCGCGACCAGCGCCGCGTCGTCGACGGTGGCGGCGCCGTCCTCGTGCCGCACCCAGGGCACGCGCGCGGTCATCACGTCGTGCACCATGGGCAGGTGCGGCGCCAGGGCGGACGCGCCGGAGCCGCCCAGCAGCGTGATCTCGATGCCCGGCGCCGAGGCTGCGGCGGCGGCGAGCGCCGGCGTCGTCATCAGCACGTCGCCGAGGTTGTCGACGCGCACAGCCAGCAGCCGGCGCACGCCGCGCCAGGCGCGTGCGCGTTCGTCCGACACGGGATCCGTCGTCACGCGACCGCCCCCGCCGACGATGCGGTTCGCGGCGGCACGACGGCGGGGATCTCGTCGGGCGAGAGCGTCGCGACCGCGGCCTCCAGCAGGTCGGCGCAGCGCAGCTCGGGCATGCGCAGCGGGCCCGGCACCCACTCGGTCTCGCCGCCGGTGTCCAGCAGCACGCTGCGGCAACCCGCGCGATGGCCGGCCTCGACGTCGTTGAGGATGTCACCGACCATCCACGAGCGCCCGAGATCGATGCCGAGCTCGCGCGCGGCCGTGCGCAGCAGGCCGTCGCGCGGCTTGCGGCAGTCGCAGCCCTCGCCCTCCACGTGCGGGCAGGCGTAGAAGCCGTCCAGCACGATGCCCGCGTCGGCCAGCCGCCTCGCGAGGCCCTCGTGCAGGCGGGCAAGCGCCGCGCGGTCGAACAGGCCGCGTCCGAGGCCCGGCTGGTTCGTGATCACGACCAGGCGCCAGCCGGCGTCGCGCCACAGGCGCAGCGCCTCGATCGCATGCGGCGTGAAGCGCAGGCGCGCGGGGTCGACGTTGAAAGGCACGTCCTCGACCAGCGTGCCGTCCTTGTCGAGGAAGATCGCCGGCACCGGTCGCGCCGCGGCGGGTACCGGAACGGGTATGTCGAGGCCCGCGACATGGAAGACGGAGCGCGACGGCGCCGGCGCGGCGGTGACTTCCGCGAAGACCTCGGCCAGGCGTTGCGCCACGCCCGTCCAGGTGTACTCGGCCCGCGCGCGCGCGAGCCCGGCCTCGCCCATCGCGGTGGCGCGCGACGGATGCGCGCGCAAGGTCGCGAGCGCGTGCGCCAATGCCTCGGGATTCCTGGGCGGCACCAGCAGGCCCGTCTCGCCGTCGACGACCGTCGAGCGCACGCCGCCCACCGCGCTGCCGACGACGGGCCGCGCGCAGGCCATCGCCTCCAGCGGCGTGATGCCGAACGGCTCGTACCAGGGCGTCGTCACGAAGACGTCGCTGGCGGCGTACCAGTCGCGCAGGACCGAACGCGGCTGGCGACCTTCGAAGACCACTCGGTCCTCGACCCCGCATTCGCGCGCGATGGCCTGCAGGCGGCCGATCTCGGGCGTGCGCAGGGGGTCGGCGGGCGCGCTGTCGCCGCCCACGACGCGCAGCCGCATGCCCGCGCACGGCGCGCAGGCCATCGCGCGCACGACCGTCTCCACGCCCTTGCGCGGCACCAT
>DASVLN010000186.1:0-2434 GCA_036384855.1 Burkholderiaceae bacterium
CACGACGAGGTCGGCGGCCAGCGCCCGCCTGGCGACGGCGGCCCCCGGTTCGGCGTCGTCGCGCAAGGTCCCGCACGACCCGAGCCCGGCCTTCGCGCAACGCTGCGCGAACGCGGCCTCGCGTTCCCGCGCCGCATCCTCGGCCGCCCGCAGCTCCGGGATGAGCACATCGCCGCGGCCGTCGGCGTCCTCGTCGGGCCAGGGCACGGGCCGGTGGCACGAGAGTCCCAGCAGGTGGCCCTCGAACTCGCGCGCGAGCCGGATCGCATGATCGGCGCAGGCGCCGGCCCCCGGCTGGTCGTCCAGGTAGAGCAACAGGGTGCGGTAGCGCATGCGGATCTCCGGCGATCGCGACGCGGCGATTGTGCGGAACTCGACGCCGCCGGCGCTTGCGCCGACGCAACGACCGGACGCGGCTACCAGCGCCCGGACGCCCCGCCTCCGCCGAAGCCGCCGCCACGTCCGCGGAAGGACGATCCGCCGCCGCCGGACGACCACGGCAGCCAGCCGAAGACGCCGGTGAACGCGAGCGCCGCCGCGATCGCGCCGGCCAGCAGGCCGACAGCCCAGGACCCGGCAAGCCAGGCGGCCAGCAGGCCCGCGCCACCGCCGGTGAGCGCGGCTGCGCGCGGGCGGCCGATCAGTCGGCGCAGCAGTCCGCCGACGGCCACCGAGGCCATCGCCACGGTGACGAGCGTCGTCGTCGAGCGCACGTCCTCGTCGTCCCTCGGCGGCGGCAAGGGCGTGCCGGCCACGACCGCGAGGATGCGGTCGACCCCGGCCGTCACCGCGCCGGCGATGTCGCCCGCCTGCAGGCGCGGCACCATGTCCTCCGCCAGGATGCGGTGCGCCGTCGCATCGGGCAGGGTGCCCTCGAGACCGTAGCCGACCTCGATGCGCGCCGCGCGATCCTGCATCGCGAGCAGCAGGATCACGCCGTCGTCGACGCCGCGGCGGCCGAGCTTCCACTGGTCGGCGACGCGGATGCCGTACTGCTCGATCGTCTCCGGCGCGGTGGTCGGCACGATCAGGACGACCACCTGCGCGCCGTGCTCGCGCTCGAAGCCGGCGAGCCGCGCCTCCAGCGCCGCGGCCTGGCCGGATTCCAGCGCGCCGGCCTGGTCGATCACGTGCGCAGCCGCGGGCGGTACCGGGACCTGCGCGGCGGCGCCGGCGATCCAGGCGACCAGCAGGATCGCGACCCGGCGCAGCGCGCGGGCGATCATCATGGCCGGGCGCTCGCCGGCGCCGAGGGAGCGAACGCGCCCGCCATGTCGATGTGCGGCGGACGCGCCACCGCGGCGTCGTCGTCGGTGCGGAAGTTCGCCTTGGCGTGGAAGCCGAACGCCATCGCGGTCATGTTGGACGGCAGGCTGCGCACCTCGGTGTTGTAGGTGTTGACGGCCTCGATGTAGCGATGGCGCGCGACGGCGATGCGGTTCTCCGTCCCTTCCAGCTGCGCCTGCAGGTCGCGGAACGCCTGGTTCGCCTGCAGCGTCGGATAGTTCTCGGCGACCACCAGCAGGCGCGACAGCGCGCCGCCGACCTGCGCCTGGGCGCGCTCGAAGCGGGCGAAGGCCTCGGGATCGTCGACCAGCGCGGGGGTCGCCTGCACGGCCGTCGCGCGCGCGCGCGCCTCGACGACCTGCATCAGCGTCGAGCGCTCGAACGCCGCGTCGGCCTTGACGACCTCGACCAGCGCCGGCACGAGGTCGTTGCGTCGCTGGTACTGGTTCAGCACCTCCGACCAGGCGGCCTTGACGTTCTCGTCGGCGCTCACGAGGCGGTTGTAGCCGCAGCCCGCGAGGTTGCCGACCAGCAGCGCGAGCACGAACGCCAGCAGGTGGCGCAGGGGAAATCCGATCAAGGCGCGAGCGATCATGGGGTCATCCTAGGAAGGTCGGCCGCGCAGGCCTTGAGGCCGATCAATGCGTCTTGCGCGGCCGAGCGGGGCCGAGGCGCATCGAGGTCCGCCGGCGCCCGGTCAGCGCGAGGTCAGCACGGGCAGCGTCATGCTCTCGAGCACGGTGCGGGTCGCGCCGCCGAGCAGGCGCTCGGCAAGGCGCGCATGGCCCCAGCAGCCCATGACGAGCAGGTCGGCGCCGACGTCGGCCGCGTGCGACAGCAATGCGTTGCCGATGTCGGTGCCCGGGAAGCATGCGCGGGGCTGGACGTCGACCGCGTGGCGACCGAACCAGCGGGCGAGGGCCAGCAGCGGCGCATGGTCGAGGGTCCGCGCCTCGCCGACTTCGCGATCGAAGGCGACGAGATGCACCGCGCTCGCCCGCTTGAGCAGCGGCAGCGCGTCGGAGGCCGCGCGCGCGGCGGCATGGCTGCCGTCCCAGGCGACGAGCGCCGTCCTGCCGATCGCCTCGAAGCGCCCGGCATAGGGCAGCAGCAGGCTCGGGCGCGGGCTGTGCAGGATCACCTCCTC
>DASVLN010000187.1:0-6879 GCA_036384855.1 Burkholderiaceae bacterium
CGCACGCCGCTGCTCGCGCGCATCGTCGCGCCGACGCTCGTGATCCATGGCGAAGCCGATCCGCTGGTGCCGGTCGCCAATGGCCGCGACCTCGCCGCGCGCATCGCGGGCGCGCAGGCCGACTTCATCGCCGGCATGGGCCACGACCTGCCCGACGAACTGCTGGAGCGCTTCGCCGACCGCATCCACGCCAATGCGCGCCGCGCGGACGCGTGAAGCGGCGCATCCCGGTGCCGGCTTCGTGACGATACGGTGACCCGTATGCCCGCCCGCACTGCGAGCACGGACATCGGAGAGAATGCGCGCTGACCGCCGCGGGCCGCGAAGGCGTTGCGTCACGCCAACTCCTGCGCCGGGGACAGCGCGAAAGACCCGCCGCGCAGCGGGGCGACTTGTCCCGGCCGCGCCGGGGGTGCCCATGCAGCACGGCGCGCCCGGCAGGGAAAAAGGGCCGCGCGGTTGCCCGGGCGGCCCTGGTCGCGATCGTCGGCAGGCCGGCGCAGCGGCGCCGACCGGCCTCGAGCGCGCGGCTTACTGCGCGGTCAGCGAGACGTCGTCCAGGACGAACGAGGTCTGGAGCGACGAGTCCTCCGTGCCGGTGAACTTGATCGTGACCGTCTTGCCGATGTAGGGCGTCATGCTGAAGGACTTCAGCACGTAGCCCGAGGCGGCGTTCAGGTTCGAGAAGGTGCCCAGCGTCGTGGTCGTGCTGCCGCTGGTGACCGAGACTGTCAGCTTGTCGTACGCCGAGGTCTTGGTCGTCTCGGCCGTGTCGATGTGCAGGTAGAACGACAGCGAGGCGCTCGACTTGCCCGACGGGATCGTCACCGATTGCGAGACGCTGTCGGTGTGGCTCGAGCCGTAGCCGTCCATCCAGGCAAAGCCGGTGCCCGAGTGGGCCGTCTCGCCGCTGCAGCCGCTGTTCGTGCAGATCACGCCCGAGCTGGCCGTCCAGCCGGTGGAGCCCGACTCGAAGCCGCCGTTGGTGACGACCTGCGAGCCGCCGCCGCCCGAGGACGACACGGTCACCGAGGCGGACTTCGTCGACGTCGCGCCCAGGTTGTCCGTCACGGTCTCGGTCACGGTGTACGTGCCGGCCGCGGCGTAGGTGTGGACGGGGCTCTTGGTCGTCGAGGTCGAGCCGTCGCCGAAGTTCCACGAGTACGAGCTGATCGTGCCGCCCGTGTCGGTGGAGGAATCGGTGAACGTGGCCGTCAGGTTCGAGACCGTGTCGGTGAAGTTCGCGACCGGCGTCGAGCAGTTGCTCGTGCAGCCGCCGCCCGAGAAGGCGGTGGCGAAGTTGGCGATCTGCACGGAGCCGTAGCCCGAGGCGTAGTCCCAGCCGGTGGCCGCGGCGTAGCCCTGGTTGCCCGAGGTCACGTCATGGAACCAGTTCGGATGCGACGCCGCGCCCTGGTAGAGCGTCTGCGCCGGGAACGGCAGCGTGTTGTTGTTGGCCGACTGGATGCGCGACCAGAAGCCGGCCCACAGCGGCGCGGCCAGCGAGGTGCCGCCGATCTGGGCCTGCTGGCCGTTGACCAGCACCAGCGCGCCGCTGCTGGGCGCGGCGTCGAACGAGATGTCGGGCACGCCGCGCTTGGTGGACGAGCCGAGCACGCCGGCGGCCGTCTGCCAGCTGGGCGCGTTCTCCGTCAGCGAGGGGCCGCCGCCGGCGCCGCCGGACGACGACTGCTGGCAGCTCGAGGCGCTGGTGCACGACCACACCGTCTCGCCGGCCCACGTGGCGCCGTTGGTCGACAGCGTCGTGCCGCCCACCGCGATGACGTAGGGCGAGACCGCCGGGTAGCTCTGCGCCTTGCCCGCGGTGGCGCCGCACTCGTACGCGCCGGAGTCGCCCGACGAGACCGAGAACATCTGGCCTTGCGACACGGCGGTCTGGAAGATCTGGTCCTGCGACGCCTCGACCGAGCCTTCGTCGCTTTCACAGCCGCCCAGCGAGACGTTGATCGCGCGCGCCTTGTTGTCCGTCACGGCGCGGTTGTAGCCCTGCGACAGCGCCGAGTCGCTCAGCGAATTGACGTTGTACAGGATCATGGACTTGATCGTGCCGCCGGCGGCCGCCAGCGAGCTCTGCGAGTCCATGTTCCATTCGTCGGTGCCCGACGTGGAGGTGCCGGCGGTGCCGACGACGGTCGTCGTGACCGGCGGCGCGGGGTAGCCGGCGCTGGAGGCGAAGCTCTTCAGGTCCTTGATGGTCTGGGTCAGCGAGCCCGCGGTGATGATGCCGATGGTCGCGTTCGTGGCGCTCGGCAGGCTCGACGCGCCGTAGATGGACGCGAAGTTCGGGATGCTGACGCCCGTCACCGCCTGCGGGGTCGCCGCTTGCGTCTTGACGGCCTCCGCGTGCTTGATGTTCGTGTGGGCCAGGTGGACGGTCTGCAGGCCGATGACGGCGAGCACGGTGTCGCCGAGCGACGCGGGCACGAGCGCGTCGGTGACGTTGGCGTACGCGGAGCGGCCGTTCACGTCGTACGTGTGCAGCTCCGCCTTGAAGGCGTCCTTGATGACGCCGGCGCCGCCGGTGGCGCTCACCAGCAGGTGGTTCGGGGCGACCTCGATGCCGGTGAAGCCGTGCGTCTGCAGGTAGCTCACGACGCGCGCGACCTGCTCGTTGCTCGGCGCGTACTGGGCCATGAACTCGGCGCTGGTGAGCGGGTGCACGCTCTTGTCGCCGGCCATCAGCTTGGCCGTGAAGGCGTCGAGCTGGGCCTTGTTGCGCAGCTTCAGCGAGATGACGACCGGCACCTGGTCGCCCGCGCGCATCGGCGCCACGTGCACGGCATTGCGCGGGTCGTGCGCCTTGGTCGCGGTGGCGACCCAGGCCGTCGACACGGCGGCGTGGGCGGAGATCGCGAGCGCGCCCAGCACGAGGGCGGGCAGCAGCTTCATCTTGTGTCCTGAGGTCTTCATGGAACTCTTCTCCTGATCGATGGGTCAGTCGCGCAAATGTCGGCGCGAGTTTTTTGCTATGGGAGCGGCAATTCGATTTTGTCGACGTCGCCCGGTGGAGCATCGGCGGTCACCGGTTGGTGGAATTCCAATTCGGGGGGAGGCCGCCGATGCAGGCGCCGATTCTGTTCCCGCGCAATGGAGGCGGAATCAGGTCGAACCCCGAGGGGTATCGAGGTGCACTCAATGCACCTCGACCGTGCCAATTAGTTGAAGTTGGTGCGCACTCCAATTCGCTCATCTTCTGCTTGAAAGAGTTGTATCCGGTTGCACCATTGCTCCTCCGGGTGCGCCATTAATGCGTCATTAATTGCCGCGCCGGCAATGATTCAGGATTAAATCCGGACGCCGGGATTACGGGAATTCCCATTTCGGGAAATCCCTCTCCGGGATTTGGTGGAAAGACCATTCCCGAATTGCACATGGTTATTACCGATGCAATGCGCGGCGCATGGTCGTTCGTGCCGGCGGTGCGCGACGCGGCCGCGACGCCAAATCCGGACAGTCTGAAGCGAAGCCGAACGACATCGCGCCGCCGCGCCCCGGGCGGTACCGCATGCGGCACCAACGAAAACGCGGCCCGGAGGCCGCGTCGTCGAGGCGTGCCGGCCGTGGCGGCCGACGATGCCCGGATGCCTATGCGGCGCCCGATGTTGCCGCGTGCGCGACGACCAGCGCCGTCATGTTGACGATGCGGCGCACCGTCGACGAGGGCGTGAGCACGTGCACCGGCGCGTTGGCGCCCAGCAGCATCGGGCCGATCGTGACGCCGTGGCCGCCGGTCATCTTCAGCACGTTGAACAGGATGTTGGCGGCATCGAGGTTGGGGCAGACCAGCACGTTGGCCGAGCCGGTGAGCGTCGAATCGGGCAGGATCGCGGCGCGCAGCTCGGGGCTGAACGCGGCGTCGCCCTGGATCTCGCCGTCCGCCGGCACCTCGGGCATGCGGGCGACGAACAGGTCGCGCGCCGCGCGCATCTTTCTCGCGGACGGCCGTTGGCTGCTGCCGAACATCGAGTGCGAGAGGAAGGCCACGCGCGGCTCGAGCGCGAAGCGGCGCACCTCCTTCACGGCCATCGCGGCGATGTCGGCGAGCTGTTCGGCGCTCGGGTCGTCGTTGACCGACGTGTCGGCGATGAACAGGGTGTGCTTGTCCAGGAGCAGCGCGTTCATCGTCGCGAAGCCGTGCGCGCCCGGGCGCAGGCCGATGACCTCGCGCAGGTGCGAGAAGTGGCCGTCGAAGCGGCCGACCAGCCCGCACAGCAGCGCGTCCGCGTCGCCCAGGTGCACCATCAGCGCGGCGATCGTCGTGTTGGAGCGGCGCACCGTCGCCTTGGCCATCTCCGCCGTGACGCCGTCGCGCGCGTTCAGGCGGTGATACGCCTCCCAGTATTGGCGGAAGCGCGTGTCGTCCTCGGGGTTGACGACCTCGAAGTCGCGCCCGGCCTTGATGCGCAGGCCCGCGCGCTCGATGCGCGCCTCGATGACCGCCGGACGGCCGATCAGGATCGGCTTGACCAGGCGCTCGTCCAGCGCGATCTGCACCGCGCGCAGCACCCGCTCGTCCTCGCCCTCGGCGTAGGCCACGCGCTTGGGCGCCTGGCGTGCGGCGCCGAAAAGCGGCCGCATCACCAGCCCCGTGTGCGAGACGAAACGGTCGAGCGACTGCACGTAGGCGTCGTGATCGGCGATCGGCCGCGTGGCGACGCCGGAGGCCTCGGCCGCCTTCGCGACCGCGGGCGCGATGCGCAGGATCAGGCGCGAGTCGAACGGCGTCGGGATGATGTAGTCGGGGCCGAACCGCAGCTCGCGGCCGGCATACGCGGCCGCGACCTCGCCCGAGACCTCGGCCTTCGCGAGCTCGGCGATCTCGCGCACGCAGGCGACCTTCATCTCCTCCGTGATGCGCGTCGCGCCGCAGTCGAGCGCGCCGCGGAAGATGTACGGGAAGCACAGGACGTTGTTGACCTGGTTCGGGTAGTCCGAGCGGCCGGTGGCGACGATGCAGTCGGGGCGCACCGACTTCGCGAGCTCGGGCCGGATCTCCGGCTCGGGGTTGGCGAGCGCCAGGATGATGGGCCGGTCGGCCATCGAGGCGACCATGTCGGCCGTCACCGCGCCCGCCGCGCTGCAGCCGAGGACGACGTCGGCGCCCTTCATCACGTCGGCGAGCGTGCGCGCGGCGGTGACCTGCTGGTAGCGCTTCTTCGATTCGTCGAGCTTGTCCTCGCGGCGGTCGTGGATCACGCCCTTGGAGTCGCAGACGAAGACGTTCTCGCGCCTGACGCCCAGCGCGCACATCAGGTCGAGGCACGCGATGGCCGCGGCGCCGGCGCCCGAGACCGCGATCTTCACCTCGCCGATGCGCTTGCCCACCAGCTCGAGGCCGTTGAGCAGCGCGGCGCTCGAGATGATGGCCGTGCCGTGCTGGTCGTCGTGGAAGACGGGGATGTTCATGCGCTCGCGCAGCTTCTTCTCGATGTAGAAGCACTCGGGCGCCTTGATGTCCTCGAGGTTGACGCCTCCCAGCGTCGGCTCGAGCGCGGCGATGATGTCGACCAGCTTGTCCGGGTCGCGCTCGGCGAGCTCGATGTCGAACACGTCGATGCCAGCGAACTTCTGGAACAGGCAGCCCTTGCCCTCCATCACCGGCTTGCCCGCGAGCGGCCCGATGTCGCCCAGTCCCAGCACCGCCGTGCCGTTGGTGACGACGCCCACCAGGTTGCCGCGCGCCGTGTAGTCGTGCGCGAGGGTCGGGTCCTCCTCGATCGCGAGGCAGGCGTAGGCGACGCCCGGCGAGTACGCGAGCGAGAGGTCGCGCTGGTTGGACAGCGGCTTCGTCGGCGTGACGGCGATCTTGCCGCGCACCGGGCTGCGGTGGTACTCGAGGGCGGCGTCGCGCAGCGCCTGCTCGGCGGGCGACAGGGAGGCGGTGTTCTTTTCCATGGCGGGTCCTTTCCGGTCGGCACTTCGCCGGCGGGGAAGGGATCTTGCCAGGGTTGGCGTAACCGCGATGAAACCCGGGCGCCATCATCCTTCGCGGATGGTGGGACGTGGCTTGCCTGCGACGACCTCATGCGCATCCGGCCTCGCGCCATGCGGGCCGTGCATGGCGCGCGCCGCCGTCGCGGCAGCGTCACCGGACGTCGGTGATCGGCGCGGCGCTCGCCTCGGCGACGCCCAGCGCGGCGATGCGGCGGCAGTAGTCGTGCAGGCGCTCGGTGTCGCAGTGGATCACCAGCGATCGCACGCGGCCCCAGGCGAGCTCGAACTCGTGCACGCCGGAGTTGCAGCCCACGGTGCCGTCCGGCAGCGTGAAGCGGTCGTCCCAGGCGACGGCCGCGTGCGTGCGCCAGGGCGTGCCGCCGACCACGATGGCGCGGATCTCGAACGCGAGGCCCGGCAGCAGGCGCTGCAGGCGCTCGTACCAGCGCGCGGTCGAGGCCACGGTGCGGCGCTCGCCCGCCAGCGGGTGGCGGCCGGCCATCGCATGGCGGTGCTCGCGCGCGAACTGGCCGACGATGCCGTCGTAGCGGCCGGCGTTGATGTCCTCGAAGGCGCGGCGCAGCTTGCGGCGGACGATGGCGCGGTACATGGCGCAGCTCCCGTTGGATCTGAACACTGTCAAGATCAGCGGATGGTGGACGCGTATCCTTCTCGTGTCAAGATGCGGGGCATGCCCGCATCCCGCCCGTCCGCGAAAGTCGCGAAGCCTGCCAAGCCTGCCAAGCCTGCGAAGGGCGCGCCCGCGCCGCGCCCGTACCACCACGGCGACCTGCGCGAGAGCCTGCTCGAGGTGGCGGCCCGGTGGCTCGACGAGCGCGGCGCCGCCACGCTCACCCTGCGCGAGCTGGCGAAGGCGGCCGGGGTCTCGCACGCCGCGCCGTACCACCACTTCGCGGGGCTGGA
>DASVLN010000188.1:0-1760 GCA_036384855.1 Burkholderiaceae bacterium
GCATCCTGCGCCGATCACCCCGGCCGAGCGCAGCGCCGCCCACGCGAACCCGGGGCTGCAGCGCGCGCTCGCGCTGGCGGCGCTGGACCTGCGCGACGAGGGCCGGCGCGAGTGGAACTACACGCTGCGCGGCATGAGCGACCGCGAGCTCATGGCCGCAGCGCAATGGGCCTGCGACTCCAACGACTGGCAGCTGTGCATCAACACCAGCGAGCGCACCAAGGGCGAGGTCGACGTGCTGCAGCGATACCCCATGCCGTACCAGCGCGACATCGTGGGCGCGGCGCGCGCGGAGGGCCTGGAGCCGGCCTTCGTCTTCGGCCTGATCCGCCAGGAGACCCGCTTCATGGCCCAGATGCGCTCGTACGTCGGCGCGAGCGGGCTCATGCAGTTGATGCCCTCGACGGCCAAGTGGGCCGCGCGCAAGGGCGGCATCGCCTATCGCCCGGAGCTGATCGGCGATCCCGCGACCAACCTGCGCATCGGCACCTTCTACCTCAAGATGGTGATGGACAGCTTCGGCGGCTCCGCGCCGATGGCCGCCGCGGCCTACAACGCCGGGCCCGCCCGCCCGCGGCGCTGGCGCGGCGCCGCCAACGTCGACCCGGTGATCTGGGCCGAGAACGTGCCCTTCCTCGAGACGCGCGACTACGTCAAGAAGGTCATGACCAACGCCGCGATCTACGCGGCCCTGCAGTCCAACCGCCCGCCGCTGCTGCGCGCGCGCCTGGGCCCCGAGATCGGACCTCACGACGCCGAGCAGCCCGCGGCGCCCGACCTGCCATGAAGGCCTGGATCGTCGGCGGCGCCGTGCGCGACCGGCTGCTGGGCGAGCCGGTCAACGACCGCGACTGGGTCGTCGTCGGCGCGAGCCCGCAGGACCTGCTGGACGCCGGCTACCTGCCCGTCGGCAAGGACTTCCCCGTGTTCCTGCATCCGCGCACGAAGGAGGAATACGCGCTCGCCCGCACCGAGCGCAAGACCGGGCCTGGCTACAAGGGCTTCGCCTTCCGCGCCGCGCCCGACGTCACGCTGGAGCAGGACCTGGTGCGCCGCGACCTCACGATCAACGCGATGGCCCAGGCCGAGGACGGCACGCTCGTCGATCCGCACGGCGGCCGGCGGGACCTCGAGGCGCGCGTGCTGCGCCATGTCTCGGAGGCCTTCGCCGAGGATCCGGTGCGCATCCTGCGCCTCGCCCGCTTCGCCGCCCGCTGGCCCGACTTCAGCGTCGCGCCGGAGACGATGGCGCTGATGCGCGGCATGGTCGCGGCCGGCGAGGTCGACGCGCTGGTCGCCGAGCGCGTCTGGCAGGAGGTCTCGCGCGGCCTGATGGAGCGCGCCCCCGCCCGCATGTTCGAGGTCCTGCGCGAGGCCGGCGCGCTCGCGCGGCTGATGCCCGAGGTGGACGCCCTCTTCGGCGTGCCGCAGCCGCCCGTGCACCATCCCGAGGTCGACACCGGCGTCCACGTGATGATGGTGCTGGGCCGCTGCGCCGCGACGGCCCAGCCGCTGCCGGTGCGCTGGGCCTGCCTCGTCCACGACCTCGGCAAGGCCCGCACGCCCGCCGACGTGCTGCCGCGCCACATCGGCCACGAGCAGCGCGGCGAGCGCCTGATCCGCGCGCTCGACGAGCGCCTGCGCGTGCCGGTCGAGTGCCACGAGCTCGCGCTGCTCACCGCGCGCGAGCACACGCACGTGCACGCGAGCCTCGGCCTCGGCGCCGCCGCGCTCATGCGGCTGCTCGAACGCTGCGACGC
>DASVLN010000189.1:0-3367 GCA_036384855.1 Burkholderiaceae bacterium
CCTCGTCACCTACGGCCCCTATCTCGAGGACGACGCGGCCGTTGCGCCGAGCAACCGCGAGTTCGACGCCTTCCTGCGCGCCCGCGACCCGGCCTCGGGCCTGCGCCGGCTCGCCGACGTGCGCGACCAGGCGGCCGCCCACGGCCTCGCGCTGCGCGAACGCGTCGCGATGCCCGCCAACAACCTGATGCTCGTGTTCGCCCGCGAGCCCGGAGCCGCGACCTCATGACCGATCCGCAAGACATTCCCGACCCGGACGAGCTCGTCGTCGCCCGCACCCGCGCCTGGCTGCGCCGCGCCGTCGTCGGCCTGAACCTGTGCCCGTTCGCGCGCGCCGTCGACGCCAAGGGCCAGGTGCGCTACGTCGTCAGCCGCGCCGCCGATCCCGAGGCGCTGCTGGCCACGCTGTGCGTCGAGCTGCAGCGCCTGGCCGACACCGATCCCGCCGTCGTCGACACGACGCTGCTGGTACATCCTGGGGTATTGACCGACTTCGCCGACTTCAACGACTTCCTCGAGGTCGCCGACGCGGCGGTCGAGGATCTCGGGCTGGATGGCGTGCTGCAGGTCGCGAGCTTCCACCCGCAGTTCCAGTTCGCCGACACCGAGCCCGACGACGTGACCAACGCGACCAACCGCGCGCCGTACCCGACGCTGCACCTGCTGCGCGAGGACAGCGTCGACCGCGCCGTGGCCGCGTTCCCGGAGGCCGAGGCGATCTTCGAGCGCAACATGGAGCGACTCGAGGCGCTCGGCTCCGAGGGCTGGGCCGGCGTCCAGGCCGCATGGGAGGCCGACGCGCGGGCGGAGGTGGACGCGGCAAACGGCGGGCCGGCGCCGGGCTCCTGACCGGCGATGCACGGCCGCGTGGCGGGGTCGCCCTGCGGCGGGCGAGGTCGGGCGAACGAGGCTTTGCAGCGGCGCGCGTCCGGCGCAAACTTGGCGCATGGCCCCGCCCGCGGACACGTCTTCCATCGTCTCGCTGCTGATCGTCGACGACAACCCGGTGCAGCGCATGCAGGTCTCGGCGCTGTGCCGCGAGCTGGGCGTGCCGATGATCTACGAAGCCGGCAGCGGCCGGGAGGCGCTGGATCTGATCGCGCTGCTGGTGCTGCCGCCCGACCTCATCATCGTCGACCTCGAGATGCCGGCGATGGACGGCGTGGAGTTCATCGAGTGCCTGCACGAGCGCGGACTGGACGTGCCGCTGATCGTGGCGTCCAGCCGCGAGGTCGTGCTGATCCAGACGGTCGAGACGATGGCGCGCAACCTCGGCATGCCCGTGCTGGCGGCGCTGCGCAAGCCCCTGCGTTCCGACCAGCTGCGCCCGGCCTTCGAACGCTGGAACCGCGAGCGCCGCGACGACGGCACGCGGCCGTCCGGCGCCGAGCCGCTCGAGCTGCCGCGCGACGAGCTGGCGCGCGCGATCGCCGGCGGCGCGATCAAGGTGTGGTACCAGCCCAAGGTGGACATGGCGCGCGGCAAGGTGACGGGCGTCGAGGCGCTCTCGCGCTGGACGCATCCGCAGCTCGGCCGCATCGGGCCCGACCGCTTCGTCGCGCTGGCCGAGCGCGAGGGGCTGATCCGCGAGCTCACCTTCCACGTGCTGGGCACCGCGGTCGCGCAGGCCGCGCGCTGGAACGCGCTCGGGCTGCCGCTGTCGCTGGCCGTCAACCTGTCGCCGACGCTGCTGGAGGTGCCGGGGCTCGTGCAGCGCATCGTCGAGATGGTCGAGCGCGAGGGCCTGCCCCCGCGCCAGCTCGTGCTGGAGATCACCGAGAGCTCGGTCGTCGACTGCATGGGCGCCGCACTCGGCGTGCTCGCGCGGTTGCGGCTGCAGGGCTTCGGTCTGTCGATCGACGACTACGGCACCGGGTTCTCGTCGATGCAGCAGCTCGCGCGCATCCCGTTCAGCGAGCTCAAGATCGACCGCTCCTTCGTGCATGGCGCGCACCAGCGCACCAACCTGCGCGTGATCCTGCAGTCGGCGCTGACGATGGCGCACCAGCTCGGGCTCGTGACGGTGGCCGAGGGCATCGAGACGGTCGAGGACTGGTGCCTGGTGCGCGACTCGGGTTGCACGCTCGGGCAGGGCTGGCTGGTGGCCCCGGCGCTCGCCGCGCACGAGCTGCCCGACTGGATCCGCGCCCACGAGCCGCGCGTGCTGAGCCTGGGCAGCGGCCAGCGCCTCGCGGCCGGCGCGACCGCCGACGAGCGCCGGCTCCACGAACGCCGCCTCTACGAGCGCCGCATGGCCGAGCGCCGCGTGCGCGGCAAGCGCGCGCCGCCGCCGCCGACATCCTCGTGACTCAGTCGGCGCGCCGCAGCACGATCCGGAACATCGTCGTCCAGCCGTCCGGCGTCTGCGCCTCGCTCCAGGCCTCGTAGGCGTCCGGGGAGACGGGCGTCCAGCGGGCACGGTAGACGACCGCCTCGCCGTCGCCGGTGTACTGCGTGTCGGGAAAGATCAGCGCCTCGGGCAGCGCCTCCACGGTGCCGCGGCTGATGCCGCCGGCGTTCTCGACGTAGAGGAACTCGACGCGGCCCGCCGCCGGGTTGACGTAATAGGTCGATTCACCGACCGCGTCCGGCCGGCCCGGGGCGCGCACGACGTGCGTGTCGCGCAGGACATGGCCATCGTAGAGCCAGCGGAAGCAGTGTTCGTCGGTGGTCTGTCCGTCCGCGAAGGTGCCCTTCCAGCAATGGCCGGCGAGGAAGGCGAGCGGCTTCAGGGCCTCCGCCGGCTCGGCGCGGGCGCCGCAGGCGAGGCCGGCCAGGGCGAGGGCGGCGGCGAGTGCGAGGGAGCGGTGCGGCATGGAGGGCAGTCCTGCGGGCTTTCGGGGAACGCGGTCGGTGCCCGCCGGCGCCCCTGCCGCCGACGGGTGCCGCGCAGTCTATCGACAACAGGCGGCGCGGGCTCTCCCGCCAAAGGGGGAGGAGCGCGCTATCCTGCCGCCATGTCCTCCAGCGCGCGTTCCGCATGAAGCACGCCGGGCCCGCCATGCTCGCCACGCCGGGGCCGCTGCGCGCGCGCCCGGGCGTCGCATCCGCGCGATGACGCTGGACGAAGCCATCGTCCTGTTCGTCGACCTCGCCGCGGCGCGCCCGCGGGCGGGGCAGGAGGAGCTGGTCGCCGCGCTGCGGGCGCGGGGCGTCGAGGACGCCGCACGCATGATGGCGCTGGTTCCCATGGCGTTCGCGCACGTGGTGCTCGCGCGCGCGGGGGCGCGGCTGCCGGACGACTTCCTGATCTGCGACGCCGGCCGCGAGCTCACCGCGCGCCGGCGGCTGGTCGACGAGCCGATCTTCGTCGCGGCGCGCACCCTCGCGCGGGTGATGCTGGCCGACGACGACATGCGCCGCCGCG
>DASVLN010000190.1:0-4257 GCA_036384855.1 Burkholderiaceae bacterium
GACACTCGCGGGCGGCGCTCGTGTGGTGCGTCGCCAGCGCGGACGACCCGGTCGCCCCGCTCACCGACGCCCAGCGCCTGGCCGTGCTCGCGCACCGCCTGCCGGACGTGGTCGGCACGCCGGTCGCGATCTCGCCGCTGAAATCCTTCGCCCTCGGCCTGAACGCCGAGGCCAGCGTGGTCGACGGCCGCGTCGTGCGCATCGGCAACGCGGCGCAGACGCTGCATCCGGTGGCCGGCCAGGGCCTGAACCTGGGGCTGCGCGACGCGTTCCTGCTGGTCGACCGCCTCGCCGACGGCGCGCGCGCGTCCGACCATGGCGTCGCACGCGCGCTGCGCACGCTCGCGTTCGCGCGCGCGCCCGACCGCTGGAGCGTCATCGGGGCGACGGACTTCCTCGCGCGCAGCTTCACGTGGCAGGCACCGGGCCTCGCGGCCGCACGCGGGCTGGGGCTCGCGGCGCTGCAGGCGCTGCCGCCGCTCAAGCGCGCATTCGCGAGGCAAATGATGTTCGGATGGCGGTGAGAACCCAAGGTCGCGCAAGCGGCAGCAACTCAGCAACGACGAGAAAGTAGACACCTCATGTTCGTGGTCGCGGGCGAAGCCCTGATGGATGTGTTCACCGGCGCGACGACGCCGTCCGGCATCGCGCTCGACGCGCGCATCGGCGGCTCGCCGCTGAACGTGGCGTTCGGGCTCGCGCGCATGGGGCAGCACGTGGCCTTCCTCGGCGGGATCTCGCGCGGCGAGCTCGGCGAGCGCCTGATGGACGCGCTGCGCGCCGAAGGCGTGTCGCTCGACTGCGTCCACCGCAGCCATGCGCCGACCACGATCAGCCTGATCGGCGTCGATGCGCGCGGCGTCCCGGAGTACGCGTTCTACGGCGCCGGCGCCGCCGACCGCACGCTGCCGCTGGAGGCGCTCGAGCGCCTGCCCGCCGACGTGCGGGCGCTGCACGTCGGCTCGTACACGATGGTCACCGAGCCCACCGCCTCGACGCACCGGGCGCTGATCGAGCGCGTGCACGGCCGGGTGCTCGTGAGCTACGACCCGAACCTGCGCCTGAACGTCGAGCCCGACATCGAGGTCTGGCGCGCCCGCCTCGAGTGGATGCTGCCGCACGCCGACGTGCTCAAGCTCAGCGAGGAGGACCTGCACCTGCTCTACCCTGGCGCCGACCCCGTGCACTTCGCGCACGAATGCCTCGCCAAGGGCGCCGGCCTCGTCGCGCTGACCCGCGGCGGCGAGGGCGCGATGGCCTGGCATTCGAGCGGCAGTGTCGAGGTGCCGCCGGTGCACGTCGACGTCATCGATACCGTCGGCGCGGGCGACACCTTCCAGGCCGCGCTGCTGACGCGGCTGGAGGAGCTGCACGTGCTCTCGCCCGCCGGGGTGCGCGGCATGTCGGGCAAGCTGCTGCTCGACGCGATGCGCTTCGCCGCCGAGGCCGCGGCCATCACCTGCTCGCGCCGCGGCGCCGACCTGCCGCGGCGGGCCGAGCTGGGCATCCGCTGACCGGCCGGCGCAGGCAGCGTCAGCAGAAGACGATCGCGCAGCCGCTCGCCAGGCTTCGCCGCGCCGCCTCCCACAGCGCGAACCAGGCGAGCAGCTCGCGCCGGAGCGGGTGGTCGGTGTCGATCGCGTCCAGGCGCGCCGCCTCCTCGTCGGCCAGCTCGCCGTCGGCGTCGAGCGCGACGCCCAGTGCCGGCGCCACGAGCGCGAGCTCCGCGCGCAGCCGCTGCGTCGAGCCCAGCAGGCCGCCGGGGATGTCGTCGTCCTCGTTCGCGAACACGACCTGCGGGAAGTCGATCGGCAGGTAGAAGCCCTCGCTGTCCGAGTGGCACAGCAGGTGGCTGTCGAACCGCTCCGTCTGCGCCTCGACCTCGTCGTCGTCGGCCGGATCGACCCCCTCGGGCACGGCGGTCGCCGTCCAGCCGGGGTCCGCGACGCGGTGCGCGTAGGCGCGGCGCAGGCAATGCAGCGTCGAGTACGGGAAGCCCGTCGTGCGGCATCGACCCGCCGGCGGGGCGATGCGCGGCTCGACGTGCGCGGGCAAGCCTTCCGCGGCGAGCACGCGGTTGACGCTCGCCATCTCGTCCTCGAACCACTCGGCGCCCTCGGGATCACTGGCGATCATGTTGGCGAGGTAGCCGACGTCGATGCCGAGGCCCATGCCGTGTCCTTTCATTGCAAGTGACGATCTTGCGATTGTGGCCCGGGCAAGTGTCGGCGCCGCGGCCGGCGACGGTTCAAAGCGTCCGCTGCATCCACACCGAGCTGATGAAGCGGCCGTTCTTGATCGCGTACTCGTCGAAGGTGCCGACCTCGCGGAAGCCCTGGCGGCGGTGCAGGCGCACCGAGGCCTCGTTGGGCAGCGCGATGCCGACCACCGCGCGGTGCAGGCCCTCGTCCGCGATCGCGGCGAACAAGGCGTCGTACAGGCGCGAGCCGATGCCGCCACGGCCCGCGCCCGCGGCGACGTAGATGCTCGTCTCGACGGTGTGGCGGAACGCCGGATGCGCGCGATAGGGCTGGCTGCTCGCGAAGCCGACGACCACGCCGGCGCGCTCCGCGACGAGCAGCCGGTGCGGCCCGGTCGACGCGAAGCCCGCGATCCAGTCGCGCACGGCCTCGGGCGCGAGCGGCTGCTCGTCGAAGCTGGCGTGGGACGCGGCGATCCAGTGGTTGCGGATCGCGCGCAGGGGCGCGGCGTCGGCGGCCGTCGCAGGGCGGATGGTCAGGTCGGCGGACGAGGCGCTCATGCCACCGATTGTGGCGCGGCGTCGGGACGCGGCCGCCGCGTCACGGCCGGTCGCGGGCTTCCTGCGGCTGCGGCGCGTAGGTCGCGTGCACGAGGCGCAGCTCCTCGACCGGCGTGCGCCCGAACAGGCGCTTGAACTCGCGGCTGAACTGCGACGCGCTCTCGTAGCCGACGCGGCTGGACGCGCGGCTCGCGCTCACGCCGTCCTGGATCATCAGCAGCCGCGCCTTGTGCAGCCGCGTCGCCTTCAGGTACTGGATCGGCGAGGTCGCGGTGACCGTCTTGAAATGCGCGTGGAAAGCCGCGGCGCTCAGGTTGGCCTCGCGCGCGAGGGTGTCGATGTCCAGGCGCTGCGGATAGTCGACGTGGATGCGCTGCAGCGCCTTGGCGATCTGGCCGAAATGCCCGCGCTGCGCGAGCCCGGCGCGCAGCGCGGCGCCGCGCTCGCCCGTGAGCACGCGAAAGCACAGCTCGCGCACGAGCGCCTGGCCGAACAGCCGCGTCTCCAGCGGCGAGCGCAGCGCGCGCAGCAGGCGCACGACGGCGTCGGCGATGCAGTCGTCGACCGCGGCGGCGAACATGCCCTCCGGCGCGACCGAGGACTCGGCGCCCGCATCCAGCGCCAGCGCCAGCTCGCCCACCAGCGCGAGGTCGAGCTTGACCTTGACCACCAGCAGCGGCTCCTCGGGCGTCGCGAACGACTCGCCCTCGAACGGCATCGGCATCGACGCGACCAGGTACTGGCCCGGCCCGTAGTCGAACACCTGGTCGCCCAGGTAGCTGCGCTTGCGGCCCTGGACGACGAGCACCAGGCAGGGGTCGATCAGCACCGGCGAGCGCGGCAGCGACGCGCCCGAACGCCCGAAGGAGACCCCCGGCAGCGGCGAGGTCGTCATGCCGTCCGCCGACGCGAAGCCTTCGACGAGCGATTTCATCTCCGCGAGCACGCGCGGCTCGGGCGTGTTCATGTCCGACGCCATCCTGTCATGTGAGCGCATTATAGGAAAGGGACAGCTTCTTGGGCTGTTGGCGCTACGAATAGTCGTAGAACATAGTTTTAGGCAAGAAGTCTGTAGCTTCCGATCTTTCGGACGCCCCCACGGATTTCCTAAGATGCACGGCACCCGGCCTCGAAGAGAGCTGGCGTGCGCGGCCCGGACAAGCCGCCTTGCGCGATCCGCCTCGCCTTGCGGCGACGGCAGTACCGCCATGACCTCGCACGTCATTGCCGTCTGCACCGCGCCCGGGAAGACTGATCTCCGTG
Source organism: Burkholderiaceae bacterium (assembly GCA_036384855.1). Classification (GTDB taxonomy): domain Bacteria; phylum Pseudomonadota; class Gammaproteobacteria; order Burkholderiales; family Burkholderiaceae_C; genus Scleromatobacter. The sequence goes on from DASVLN010000190.1 coordinate 4,025, forward strand.
CAGGCCGCCCGCTCCCGCGGGCAGCGGACTCCCCGCGCAGGAGCTCCGCCCCGACCGTTCCCGTTCGACCGCTCTCGCAGCCGGCGCCCGTCGCCGACCGCGCGCGCGATGCGCCGCCCTCGCGCGACGCCCACCCCGAGGAGAAGAAGATGAGAAAGACTTGGTTCGTGACCGGTGCCGCTTCCCACGTCGGCGCAGAGCTCGTGCGCGACGCGCTGGCGGCCGGCCACGCC
>DASVLN010000191.1:0-2370 GCA_036384855.1 Burkholderiaceae bacterium
CGCCCCGGTGGCCGCACCGGCGCCCGCACCCGCCTCCGCGCAGGAGCCCGCGCCGGCCGCGGACGCGGGCGACCAGGAGTCGTTCATCTACTCCGTCTCGCACGACCTGCGCGCGCCGATCCGCGTCGTCGAGGGCTTCGCCCGCATCCTCAAGGAGGACTACGGCCGCTTCCTCGACCGCATCGGCAACGACCACGTCGACCGCATCCTCGCCGCGGCGGCGCGCATGAACAGCATGATCGACGCGCTGCTCGCGCTCTCGCGCCTGCAGTCGCAGCCGCTCAAGCGCCAGCCGGTGGACCTGTCGCAGCTCGCGCGCTACGTCGTCGACGACCTCCGCGGCAACGAGCCCGACCGCGAGGCCGACATCCACATCGAGCCCGGCCTCGTCGTGCACGGCGACCCGACGCTGATCCGCATCGCGGTGGAGAACCTCGTCGGCAACGCGTGGAAGTACAGCGCGCAGGCGCCGCGCACGCGCATCGAGCTGCGGCGCGAGGACGTCAACGGCCAGCCGGCCTTCGTCGTCGCCGACGCCGGCGCCGGCTTCGACATGCGCTTCGCGGACCGCCTGTTCGGCGTGTTCCAGCGCCTGCACAGCGCCAAGGACTTCCAGGGCACGGGCGTCGGCCTCGCGTCGGTGCGCCGCATCGTGCGGCGCCACGGCGGCGACATCTGGGCCGAGTCCGAGGTCGGCAAGGGCGCGCGCTTCTATTTCACGCTGCCGTCCTGAAATCCTGCCGAATTTCCGGGACTCGACCGCCGCGGACGCGCTAGAGTCCGGGCAGACCGCCGCGACTTTCCCGCGGCCCAACGCCCGCCCCGCCCCCCGTGACCCTGACGCTGTCCGACCTCCTCGCCACCGGCGACCGCTGGATCGCCTGCCTGCCCGCGACGCCCGACGACATCGCGCGCCTCGAATCCGAGCTCGGCCTGCGCGTGCCGGGCGAGCTGCGCGCCGCGCTGCTCGCGTCCAACGGCCTGAAGCTGCCGCATCCCTACCTCGACGACCCCGAGTCCGCGATGCTGGGCCTGCTGGACGTCGACGGCATCATCGACGCCACGCGCCAGTTCCGCGCCCATCTCCTCGACGGCGAGCGTCCGTGGCGCGCCGACGTCGCGCCCGGGCGCCTGCTGCTGATCGCCGAGACCGTCTTCGGCGACGCGCTCGCCTACCTCTGCGACGACGCCGACCCGTCCGCCGCCACGCTGGTGCAGATCCACCAGGACCACCGCGACGGCGACTCGCTCGACCCGCTCAAGGGGCTGACGCTGCTGGACCTGCTGGCCGATCTCGGCGAGGAAGACTGATCAGCGCGCCATCGCGCGCCGCACGAGCTCGCTCGCGCCCGAGGTCGCCGCGAAGCGCTGCACCAGCCAATCGGCCACGCGCGGGTCGCGGCAGAACGCGGCGTTGAAGCGGATGTGCGGATCGCCGGCGGCGTCGGCCATGAAGGCGGCGCCGCGCACCAGCAGGATCTTGTCGCGCATCGCGTCCTGCACGAGCTGGTCGACGTCGACGCCTGCGGGCACCTCGCCCCACAGGAACAGGCCGCCCTCGCCGGGCGACTCGAACGCGATGCCCGCGGCGGCGAGCTGCGCCTCGCTGGTGCGGCGGGCGTCGCCCAGGCGCCGGTTCAGGCGGTCGAGGTGCTTGCGCAGGCGGCCGGCGGCGAGCACCTCCAGCATCACGTACTCGTTGAGCGCCGCGGTCGTCAGCACGGTGTGGATCTTGTGGCGCAGCAACGGCTTGAGCAGCACCGGGTCGGCCGCGACGTAGCCCACGCGCAGCGCCGGGCTGAGCGCCTTGCAGAAGCTCGAGTAGTAGATCACCCGCTCCATGCCGGCCAGCGCCGCCAGGCGCGTCGCCTGGCCAGGATGGAAGTGGCCCTGGACGTCGTCCTCGGCCACGAGGAAGCCGTGCTTGTGCGCGAGCATCAGCACCTTGTGCAGGTTCGCGACGCTCGAGCCCCAGCCGGTCGGGTTGTGCAGCACGGTCTGCAGGAAGGCGAGGCGCGGCTTGTGCTCGACGCACGCCGCCTCGAGCTGCTCGATGTCGATGCCGTCGCGCCGGCGCGCCACCGGCACGATGCGCACGCCCTCCTGCTGCAAGCGGCCGAACATCAGGAAGTAGCCGGGATCCTCGACCACCACCGCGTCGCCGGGCTGCAGGAAGGTGCGGCAGATCATGTCGATCGCGTGCGTGCCGCCGTAGGTCGTGAGCACTCGCCCGGCGTCGACCGGGATGCCCTGGCCGCGCAGCATCAGCGCGATGCGCTCGCGCAGGTCGGGCAGCCCCTGCGGCGGGCAACGCGAGGCCATGCCCGCGGCGCTGCCGGCGAGCGCGCGCTGCACCGCGGCGGCAGGCAC
>DASVLN010000192.1:0-8611 GCA_036384855.1 Burkholderiaceae bacterium
CGGGCAGCGCGCGCGGCGATTGCACCGGCGCGAGGACGCCGGCAGCACGGGGCGACGGCGCGCCCGCGGGCTCCTGGTCGGGCACGTCGGTCCACTTCACGGGCAGCGTCAGCGTGAACGCGCTGCCCTGGCCGGCGGCGCTCTCCACCGTGATCGCCCCGCCCAACAGCCGCGCGAGCTCGCGCGAGATCGACAGCCCGAGCCCCGTGCCGCCGTAGCGGCGGTTGATCGTGCCGTCGGCCTGGCGGAAGGCCTCGAAGATGATCTCCTGCTGGCTCTCGGGGATGCCGATGCCCGAGTCCCGCACCGAGAACGCGATCCGGTCGTCGGGCCGCGGCTCGACGTGCACCGACACGCCGCCCTTGTCGGTGAACTTGATGGCATTGGACAGCAGGTTCTTCAGGATCTGCTCGACGCGCTGGTTGTCGGTGACGAGGGAGCTCGGCGCCTCGGGTGCGACGCGCACCTCGAAGGCGAGCCGCTTGTCCTGGGCGAGCGGCGCGAAGGTGCGCTCGAGCGACTCCACCAGCCGCGGCACCGAGACGAACTGCGGCTGCAGCTCGAGCCGGCCGGCCTCCACCTTCGAGAGGTCGAGGATGTCGTTGATCAGGTTCAGCAGGTCGTTGCCGGCGCTGTAGATCGTCTGCGCGAACTTCAGCTGCTCGGGGTTGAGGTTGCCCTCCTTGTTCTCGGACAGCAGCTTGGCGAGGATCAGCGAGCTGTTGAGCGGCGTGCGCAGCTCGTGCGACATGTTGGCGAGGAACTCGGACTTGTAGCGGCTCGCGCGCTGCAGCTCGTCGGCGCGTTCCTCGAGGACCTTCTGCGCCTGGGCGAGCTCCTCGTTGCGGCGATCGAGCACGTGGGCCTGCTCGGCGAGCTGCGTGTTCGTGGCCTCGAGCTCGGCCTGCTGGTGCTCGAGGTGCTGCTGCGACTCCGTGAGCACGCGCGACTGCTCGCCGAGCTCCTCGTTGGCGGTGCGCAGCTCCTCCTGCTGCACCTGCAGCTCCTCGTTGAGGGACTGCGTCTCCTCGACCGCGTCCTGCAGGCGCTTGCGGTACTGCGCGGCCTCGACCGACGCGCCGATCGACCCCTCCACCAGCTTCAGCAGCTGCAGGTCGCGCGGCGTCACGGGTCGCATGAAGCCGAGCTCGAGGACGCCGTTGACGACGCCGTCGTTGGTCACCGGCGCGACGACGATCTCGGCCGGCACCGTCTCGCCGAGGCCGCTGGCGACCTTGAAGTAGCTGCCCGTCAGGCCGCGCACATGGTTGATCCGCGCATCGCGCGCCGCCTGCGCGACGAGGCCGGCCTCGGGATCGTCCTCGCGCGCCTCCAGCGCCTTGTCGAAGCCGTGGGTCGACACGCGCGCCATGCGGCCGTTGGCGTCGCGCACGTACATCGCTGCCACCACGGGGCCGAGGGTGCCGGCCAGGAACTGCAGCACGCTGCGGCCGATCGTCGCGAGCGTCTGCTGGCCGACCAGCGACTGCGCGAGCTGGGCCTGGCCGTCCAGCACCCAGGCCTGCCGCTGCAGGTCCTCGGCCGCGTCGGTCTGGGCCTTCAGCGCGGCGCCGAAGTCGGTCGACAGCTGGCGGATGTCGCGGCGCCCCGCATACGCAATGAACGAGAAGACGACGAAGATGAACAGCAGGTACGAGCCGATGCCTGCCCAGGTCACCGTGTGCGCGGAGTCCAGGCGATCGGTCAGCAGGCCCTGCTCCGCGTCCTTGCCCGCGACCAGCTCGCCGCGGATGCGGTCGCTGAGCTGGCGTCCGAGCTGCGAGCCCAGCAGCGAGCTGAAGTCCGCCTTGTTGCGCCGCAGGTTGATCATCTGCTGGGCGAAGTCCTCGTACGCGTGCTGCGTCGTGCGCACGCGCTTGAGGCGGTCGGTCTGCGTCGGGTTGTCTTCCGTCAGCTTCGCCAGGTCGTCGATCTGGCCATCCAGCTGCGTCTTGGCGACGTTGTAGGGGCCGAGGTTGGCCTCGTCGCCCGTCAGCAGGTAGGCGCGGCTGCTCGCCTCGACGTCGGCCTCCAGGGCCGCGAGCTCGTTGAAGCGGCCGATGACGAGGTGAGTGTGGTCGACCCAGCCCATCACCTGCAGGAAGTAGACGAAGAAGGCGACGAACGCGGCGGCGCTGACGACGCCGGCGACCAGCGGCAGCGTGACGTTGCGGCGGGCGATCCGTTCGAACTGCTCGGTGTCGATGGCGGACGAGGGTGGCGGCATGGTGTCCCGTTCGTGCGGCGGCAGGGTCCGTCCCTGCTCGGCCGTTCGGGCCTGCGAGCAAGAACCGATCCCGCGCTGCAGCCCGCATGGATACGGGGCGCGCGGGCCTTTCCCCGATCTCGCCCAGCGGCGATCGGTAACGATTACCGATGCCGTTCCCGATCGCCGGCAAGCCCTTCCGGCCCGGTCGTTCAGAGGAACAGCTCGGTGAGGTCGTTGAGGAAATCGAAGCCGCGCGCGCTCGGTCGCAGCCATTCGCCGCCCGGCGGCCCGCCGCGTTCGAGCAGGCCGCGGCGTTCGCCTTCGGCCAGCGCCGGCTCGATCGCCGACAGCGGCAGGCCGCAGCGCTGCGTGAACAGCGCGAGCGCGAAGCCCTCGCGCAGGCGCAGCGCGTTGAGCATGAACTCGAATGGCAGCTGGGCGCGCGCGACGTCGGCCTCGTTGGACATCGCGCGCCCGGCCCGCGCGCGCTCGATGTACATGCGCGGCTCGCGCCAGCGCACCTGGCGCACTACGCGGTGCGCGAAGCTCAGCTTGCCGTGCGCCCCGGCGCCCAGGCCCAGGTAATCGCCGAACTGCCAGTAGTTCAGGTTGTGCCGGCAGCGATGGCCAGGCAGCGCGTAGGCCGAGACCTCGTAGCGCTCGAGGCCCGCGCCGGCGGTGCGCGCCGTGATCAGGTCCAGCATGTCCGAGGCGAGGTCGTCGTCCGGCAGGTTCGCGGGCGGGCGGCGGCCGAAGACGGTGTTCGGCTCCATCGTCAGGTGGTAGACCGACAGGTGCGGCGGCGCGAGCGCGAGCGCCTGCGCGAGGTCGGCTTCCAGGCCCGCGAGCGACTGACCCGGCAGCGCGTACATCAGGTCGAGGTTGAAGGTGCCGAAGCTGCGCGCGGCCTCCTCGGCCGCCGCCAGCGCCTGCGCGCGGTCGTGCACGCGCCCGAGCGCCGCGAGCTGCGCGTCGTCGAAGCTCTGCACGCCGATGGACAGGCGCGTCACGCCCGCCTGCGCGAAGGCGCGGAAGCGATCCTTCTCGAACGTCCCGGGATTGGCCTCCATCGTGATCTCGCAGTCGCCGGCCAGCGGCAGCAGCATGCGCAGGTCGGAGACGAGGCGCTCGATGCCCGCCGGGGAGAACAGGCTGGGCGTGCCGCCGCCGATGAACACGCTGTGCACCTGCCGGCCCCAGACGAGCGGCAGCGCACGCTCGAGGTCGGCGCGCAGCGCGTCGAGGTAGGCGGTCTCGGGCAGGTCGGCGGGCGTCGCGCCGGCGGTCCGGAATTCGTGCGAGTTGAAGTCGCAGTACGGGCACTTGCGCAGGCACCACGGCAGGTGCACGTAGACCGCCAGCGGCGGCGGCGCGGGCAGCGCGAGCGTCCCGGGGCGGTGGTACCACTGCGGATCGCGCTCGGGCGGCCCGGCGGCATCGCCCTCGCCCGGTGCCGGATCGATGGGGATGACGTTCATCGCCCCTGCAGCCGCCAGGCGGCGCGCATCAGCTCGCGCATGCGCGCGGCCGCGAGCGCGCGATGGCTGTGCGCGTTCTTCACTTCCGGGGCCAGCTGCGCGACCGTCGCGCCCAGGGCCGGGATGTACATCAGCGGGTCGTAGCCGAAGCCGCCCTGGCCCTCGAGCGCCGACAGGATCTCGCCCTCCCAGCGCCCGACCGCCACCAGCGGCTGCGGGTCGTCCGCCGCCCGGATCGCCACCAGCGTGCACACGAAGGCCGCATGGCGATGCTCGGCCGCCGCCATGCGCTCCAGCAGCAGCGCGTTGTTGGCAGCGTCCTGCGTCTCGCGCACGACCTCGCGCGGCAGCGCCCGCCCCGCGCTGGCCGCGACCACGGCGTAGTTGGCCGAGACCACGCCCGGCGCACCGCCGAGCGCGTCGACGCACAGGCCGGAGTCGTCCGCGATGGCCGGCAGGCCGGTCGCGGCCGAGGCGTGGCGCGCCTTGGCGAGCGCGTTCTCGATGAACGTGACGTGCGGCTCCTCGGCCTCGGACACGCCCAGCTCGCCCTGGCGCACGAGCGCGACGCCCAGGCCGTCGAACAGCGCCTGCAGCTCGGCAAGCTTCTTCGCGTTGTTGGAGGCGAGGACGAGCTTCATGCGGATACCCCGTGGCGTACGGTTCAGGCGGCGAGGCCGAGCGCGGACTTCTGCGCCGCGATCAGCTGGCGGATGCCGCCGTCGGCGAGGTCGAGCATCTGGTTCATCTCGATGCGCGAGAACGGCGCGCCCTCGGCGGTACCCTGGATCTCGATGAAGTGGCCGGCACCGGTCATCACCACGTTCATGTCCGTGTCGCAGGCCGAGTCCTCGACGTACTCGAGGTCCAGCAGCGGCGTGCCCTCGACGATGCCCACCGACACCGCGGCGACGAAGCCCGTCAGGGGCGTGCGCTCGATCTTGCCGGCCGCCAGCAGCGTCGCGACCGCGTCGTGCGCCGCGACGCAGGCGCCGGTGATGGCCGCGGTGCGCGTGCCGCCGTCGGCCTGCAGCACGTCGCAGTCGAGCGTGATGGTGCGCTCGCCGAGCAGCTTCAGGTCGAACACGGCGCGCAGCGAGCGTCCGATCAGGCGCTGGATCTCCTGCGTGCGCCCGCTCTGCTTGCCCTTGGCGGCCTCGCGGTCGCTGCGGGTGTGCGTCGCGCGCGGCAGCATGCCGTACTCCGCGGTCACCCAGCCCTCGCCCGAGCCCTTGCGGAACGGCGGCACGCGCTCCTCGACGGAGGCGGTGCACAGCACGCGCGTGCCGCCGAACTCCACGAGCACGGAGCCCTCGGCGTGCGCGGTGAAGCGGCGCGTCAGGCGGACGGGGCGGAGCTCGTTGGCGGCGCGGGCGCCGGAACGCTGGAAGGCCATGGATGCGGTTCCTCGAAATGGAAACGCCGGGCTGGGTGCCCGGCGCCGTGGATTGTCGTCGATGCGGCGATGCCGCCCGCGCGCGTCAGGTCTTCCTGGGACCGCTGCGCTGGATGGCCTCGTTGATCTCGCGGATCGAGCGCTCGATCTCGTCGTCGTCGATGTCAGGCAGGAACGAATCGCCGGTCATGCTGGCCTGGATCGTCGAGGCGAAGACGTCTTCGCCCAGCGAGCGCGTCGACACGCCGCCACTGCGGTCCTCGTCCTCCGAGCCTTCCCACTCGACCGCCAGCGCAGTGACGTTGTCGCTCTTCTCGCCGGCATTGCGCAACGCCTGCTCGACGAGCTCGGGCACCGAGTCGTGCAGCGGGTAGGTCGCCATCAGGTTGACGATGTCGGTGTCCTCGACGCTGCTCCACAGGCCGTCCGAGCACAGCAGCACGCGGTCGCCGGCGCGCAGCACCATCGGGCCGGCGCTGTCGATCACCGGCTTGCCGGGGCTGCCCAGGCAGGTGAACAGGACGTTGCGGTTGACCTTCTCCTCGATCGGCACGACGTGCGAGAGCGCCTCGCGCAGCTCGGAGTACGAGTGGTCGCGGGTGCGGGCGATCAGGCGGTCGCCGCGCATCAGGTACAGGCGCGAGTCGCCGCAGTGGGCCCAGTAGATCGAGCCGCCCTGCAGCACGCAGGCGACGACGGTGGTGCGGGGCGTGTCGGTGAGGCCGCGGTCGGTGGCATAGCGCAGCAGCTGGTGGTGGCCGGCGAGGATGGCGTCCTGGAGGAAGCGCTGGGGATCCTTCAGGTCGGGCTTGGCCTCCTTCTGGAAGTAGGCCGCGAGCGTCTGCAGCGCGAGCTGCGAGGCGACTTCGCCCTCGGGATGGCCACCCATCCCGTCGGCCAGCGCGAACAGCCCCGAGTCCCGCGTGTAGCAATAGCCCATGCGGTCCTCGTTCTTCTCGCGGCCGCCCTTGCGGCTGACTTGGTACGTTCCGAACCGCATCGGTCACTCCTCGTGTCGGGCCCAACGCACGCGGCAAGCGGCGGCCCTGGCGGATTGGGTGGGGGCCGCGCCCGGACGCCGCGCGGCGGTCACGGGTGGGCCCCGGATTTCAGGTTCTCGATCTGCAGCTTCAGGCGCTCGGAGAAGCTCAGCGTCGTGTAGCGGCGCTCGATCTCGCGCGAAAGCTCCTTCTGCAGCGCGAACACGCTCTGCGGCCGCGAGAGCGGGTCGAGCGCCATGCACCACTCGATCACCTCGATCAGGTTGTCCGAGTAGACGTTGCGCAGGCGCGAGAGCGACAGCGGCAGCCGGTCCTTGTCGATGCGCTGGGGCGCGTCGTTGGGCGGATAGCCCTGCATGCACGCGTACAGGCAGGCGCCGATGGCGTAGATGTCCGTCCACGGCCCCAGCGAGCCGTCGCGGCGGTACATCTCCGGCGCGGCGAAGCCCGGCGTGTACATCGGGCGGATGAACTGGCCTTCCTTGCTCAGCACCTCGCGCGCGGCGCCGAAGTCGAGCAGCACGGCCTTGTTGTCGTTGGTGATGAAGATGTTGGCCGGCTTGATGTCCAGGTGCAGCATCTTGTGCTGGTGCACGATGCGCAGGCCGCGCAGTATCTCGTCGAACAGCGAGCGGATCGTCGATTCGCGCAGCACCTTTTCGCGCTTGAGGTCGCGCGCGGTCACGATGAAATCCTGCAGCGTGTCGCCCTGCAGGTAATTCATGACCATGTAGACGGTTTCGTTCTCGCGGAAGAAATTCAACACCGAGACCACGCTCGCATGGGAAATCTGCGCGAGCGACCGGCCTTCCTCGAAGAAACTCTTGAGGCCGAGGCGATAGAGCGGCTGCTTCTCCGGCTTGACGCGCGGGATCAGCTCGCCTGGCGAGCGATCGGCGAGAGATGCCGGCAGATATTCCTTGAGGGCGACGAGATGGCGCGTCTCGTCTTCGGCCAGGTAGACGATGCCGAAACCGCCTGCAGCGATCTTCTTGACGATCTGATAGCCCCCGACGACGGTACCCGAGGGTAGCGGCGCGGGTTTTGGCTTTGACATAATCTGATTTTGCAACCTGGCACCAGAATCATGGCAGTTTACAGCATGACCGGCTTCGGAAACGCCTCGGCGACGGCGGCTTCGGCCGCCTCCACCGAGGGCGCAGCGCCCGCCGCCCCCGCCGATTCCGCGGCCGTCACCGTCGAACTGCGATCGGTCAACAGCCGCTTCCTCGACCTCGCCTTCCGCATGCCCGACGAGCTGCGCCAGCACGAGGGCGCGCTGCGCGAACTCGTCTCGGCGGCCTGCCGGCGCGGCAAGGTCGACATCCGCGTCAGCGCCGCGCGCACGAGCGGCGACGACTGGCCGCAGCCCACGCCCGACCAGCTCAACCGATTGTCCCGCCTGGAAGGCGCCGTGACCGCCTGGATGCCGAAGGCGGCGCCGCTGAGCGTGAACGAAGTCCTGCATTGGTGCCGTTCGGCGGCGCCCGCGCCCGCGGCGCGCATGGACGAGGCGCTGCTGGATGCCGCGCGCCGGGCCGTCGCGGCCCTGAAGGAAGCCCGCGCGCGCGAGGGCGACAAGCTCGTCGCGATCCTGCGCGAGCGCATCGTGCGCCTGCGCGAGCTCGCGGCGCAGGCCGAGCCGCTGGTGCCGGCGGTCGTCGAGCGCCAGCAGCAGCGCTTCCTCGAGCGCTGGAACGACGCACTGAAGTCCACTGGCAGCGCCGACGTCCCCACCGACGCCCTGCGCGAGCGCGCCCTCAACGAGGCGGCGACCTTCGCGCTGCGCATCGACGTCGCCGAGGAGCTGTCGCGCCTGCGCGCCCACCTCGAGGAGATCGACCGCCTGCTCTCGGCCGGCGGCGAGCTCGGCAAGCGGCTGGACTTCCTGATCCAGGAACTGCACCGCGAGGCCAACACCCTCGGCTCCAAGTCGGCCGCGCTGGAGTTGACCGGCGTCTCGGTGGAGATGAAGGTGCTGATCGAGCAGATGCGCGAGCAGGTGCAGAACGTCGAGTGAAGCGGGCGATACCGGCCGCGGTATCGCACCATGCGTCCCGCGGTGCCGGCGGGCGGCACCCCGACGGCCGCGATTGACGACGACGGGCGGGTGCGACGATCCTGCGCCCCGTCGTCCACAACGCACCGCTCCATGCCCCGCTCCGACATCCGTTTTCGCCGCACCGGCACTCTCGCCGCCGTCGTACTGCTGACCGTCGGCGCCGCGCACGGCCAGGCCAAGGATCACGCCGTCGACGTATGGCCTGCCGCGCCGGCGCCTGCCATCGCGCCCGAGTCCATCCTCGCCCACCAGGACGTCGCTGCGCTCGGCCGCCAGTTGCAGGTCGGCGACATCGTCTTCACGCGCGTCGGCGCCTATCCGTTCCGCAAGGTGGCCGACGCGACGGGCACCTGGACGAACCACGTCGGGATCGTGCTGTCCACCGCCGGCCCCGAGCCGGTGCTCGGCGAAAGCCGGTTCCCGTTCTCGGGCACGACCCCCTTCGCGCGCTTCGTGGCGCGCTCG
>DASVLN010000193.1:0-9867 GCA_036384855.1 Burkholderiaceae bacterium
CGGATCAGTGGTCGGCGTCGGTGTAGACGTTGATCCGGTACTGGTCCATGCTGCCCAGTTCCTGCAGGCGTTCCATCACGTAGATGTTCGAGCCGGCGGTCGCCAGCAGCGTCCACGAACGCACCTCGCCCTGGCCGCACGACAGCGTCTGATCGTTGCAGTACGAGCGCGTGAACACCTCCGAGCCGTCGGGGGCGATCGTCCAGGTGCCGGGCCAGTACGGCGAACCGATCGGGTTGCCGCTGGCGTCGTCGAGCACCGGCACGCCGGTGCCGTCCGCGGCCAGGTCGATGTAGAACGACGAGCTGGCCAGGCCGGCGTTGACGTAGCTGCGCCAGTCGTGCGCGGCGCTGGCCGCCGTGAACGCGAGGCCCGGCGTCACCTTGACGGTCGCCGCGTCGAACGACCACGCCGCGGTGCCGTCGACGATGTGCTCGTCGAGCCAGCGCTCCTCGCCCTTCGGGCCGGTGAACAGGCGCGTGTAGCGGAACAGGCCCGCCGGTGTGGTCACTTCCAGCGCGCCGTTGTTCAGGGCCCAGGTGCCGGTGACGTTGGTGCGCTCGAACAGCACGTGCGTCGCGTCGACGATCTTGAGCACGTCCTGGTCGGTCCAGTTCGAGGTGGACGGATCGAAGTCCGTGGTGAGGAAGCCGGCCCACTCCGTGCCCACGGCCACGTCGGCGGCGACGATGGCCTGCGGCTGGCCCACCATCGTCTCGGCGACCCAGTTGTCGGCGAGCGTGGCCGTCTGCCCGTTGGACGGGCCGCCTTCCCATGTGATGCTGCCGAGGGTGTCCAGCGTGGCGGGCCCCGCGCCCGGCGGGCCGCTGAGCTGGCGCAGCTTGAAGCCGGTGTCGGACTCGTTGACGAGGTACTGGCGGCCGTCGCTCGCGGTCGCGTTGTTCTCGTACACGTAGGGGGCGTCGTAGGTGACCGTGATCTGGCCGCCGTCCGTGGTCCAGTGGGCCGTCAGCGGCACGCTGCCGCCGATCGTGGCGGTACCGTCCGCCTTCATGGTCAGGCGCGTCGCGCCTTGGGCGCCGGCGCCCTGGCCGAGCGTCACCAGCAGCGTGACGTCGCCGGAGCCCGTGGCCGGCGCCGGCGGCGCGACCGCGAGGCTCGGGTCGGCCAGCACGGCGTTCTGCGTCGCCGTGAAGGCGGTCGCGTTGTGGGTGGCCTGGTCGGTCACGAACGCGGTGTAGGCCGCCGGGTTCGACACCAGCGCCAGCGTGTTCGCGCTGCCGCTCGGCAGGGCCACGCCCGAGTCGGCGACGAGCTTGATCGCGGCGGCCATCTGCACCGCCTGCGCCGCCGTGAACTGGCCCTGCGCGGCCAGCAGGTCGGCCGTGCTGGCGGGCGCCTTGCCCAGCGCCTGCTGCGAGAGCACCGCCACCGCGGTCGACACGTTCGTGACGTTGGCGGCCGGCAGCGCCTGCGCGCTCACCGCGCCCTGGCTGTCCGCCGCGGCGGCCGTCGAGGCCGCGTCGCCGACCAGGCTGGACAGGGCGACGTTCGACTGCGCCCCGACGCCGGTCGCCTGCAGCGACAGGAACGCGTTGGGATTGGCCGTCGTGACCGTCAGGGTGTAATTGCCGTCCGCGTCGGCGGTCACGGCGGGCTGGGCCACGCCGTCCACCGACAGCACGACCTGGGCGCCCGGCATCGCGTCGTCGTGCACCGTGCCCTGGATCGTCATCGACGCCAGCACGGTCACGTTCACCTGCGCGCTGCTGTTGCCGAGAAGATAGGAGAACGAATCCGCGCCGAAATACCCGGCCGTCGGCGTGTAGACGATCTTGCCGCCCTGTACGGAGGCGGTGCCGTGCGCCGGTTGCGACTGCACCGCCAGCGCGGCGCCCGATGCCGCCGCGTCGTTGGACGTCACGTCCAGCGCGGTCGCCGCGTTCCAGGGCACCGACGCCGAGTCCGCGGTCGCCTGCGGCGAGGGACCGGAAGAGGAGCCGCCGCAGGCGCTCAGCATCGCGAGCACGGCGACCGACACCGCCGACAGCGCACTTCTCGAACAATTCAGGATCATCGTGGTTCCCTTGCCCGTGTGTGAGGAAGAGTCGGAGCGTCTGGGCTCCAGCCCCGATCACGGTTTCGGCGAGGGGAGGGGGTCCTTGACGCGTGGACTTTGGAAGAGGGCCGATGTGTGCCGAAGTCGACACATTGCGTGGCTCCGTCGGGGGCGGGCGGGCAGGCCTCCGAGCGGATACAGGCTCGCATGCCTGAAGCTTGACGGCCTTAAACGGAGGAATATGCTCCGATTATGTTTGACGCCGATGCGCTCCCATTGGCGCGGCGCCCCATGAAATGGTGGCACGGCCGTGGCCGCGTCCGCTGCCACGACGCTCCCTCTTCTTCGTCTGCATTCGGAAGAGGAGGAACAGGAATCCGTATGCGCGCTGATGCACAAAGAAACCGCCAACGCCTTCTGGACGTGACGATCGAACTGATCCTGGAGGCCGGGGGAGAGCCTTCGCGCGATGCCATCGCCGAACGCGCCGGTGTCGGCATCGGGACGCTTTACCGCCACTTCCCCGATCAGCAGGCGCTGCTGCACGCCGTCGCTCGTCACGCCTTGGGCAAGAGCATCGAGGCGGGCGAAGCGATTGTTGCCGACGCTGGAGATGGCATCGAGGCGCTACGCCGCTATATGCACGCCGCGCTCGACAACGGCATCGGTGTGGTCAACATGATTCACCCGCTGCTCGAGAACCACGACTGGCCCGATCTCCTGGCGCGCGCCGGGGCAATGATGAAGGCCATCGTCACCCGCGCTGTCCGGGACGGGAGGCTGGGCGACGACGTCTCGGAGCGGGACATCGTCTTCGCGATGATCCGCTTCGCGCGACCGCTGGCCATCGGGTTGCCGCAGGTCGAGGAGCGAGCGATCGCGCACAGGCACCTGAATTTCTACATCGACGGCCTTTGCCGGCGACACGACCGCTGATCCGCGAGCGATGGCTCATCCGGATGCGGTGATGGCGACGGAAGCAGGCAGCTCGGTCTGAACGTCCGGGCGATTTCTCCAGCTCGCATCCGCGACGCGTCGATCTCCAAAGGGCATTCATGCAACTCCTCGATTCGGGACCCTTCTTTCACGGCACGAAGGCGGACCTTCAAGTTGGCGATCTCCTGACCGCCGGGTTCACATCGAACTACAGGGAGGGTCTGGTCATGAACCACGTCTATTTCACCGCTCTGAGCAAGGGAGCCGGCCTGGCTGCGGAGATGGCCGCCGGCAGCGGGAGGCCACGTGTTTACGTCGTCGAACCCACCGGCCAGTTCGAGCACGACCCCAACGTGACGGACAAGAAGTTTCCAGGCAACCCGACGCGTTCCTATCGAAGCCGACATCCGTTGAAGATCATTGGCGAGATCGAGAGATGGGAGCGGTTCGACGCCGACTTCGTCGTGGGACTGAGACGAAAGGTGCGAGAAGGGATGGGCGAGATCATCAACTGACCACGAATCACGATCGTCCCTGATGAACGGGTGAACGCCGGATGGACTTCACTGTCCCGAGGCTCGGGCGCCGATCATGAGCCCCTCGTGCGCCTGCAGCACTGCCGGCCACGGCAGGGACGCCCGGTCGCCTGAGGTGGAGAGCCAGGTCGCGGCCGCCGTCACCTCCGCCCGCAGCTCCGCCGGCACCGGCGCCTGGCCGTCCCCGAAATTCAGCAGCACCAGCACCCGGTCGCCCCCTTCATGGATGCGTGCGTAGGCCAGCACCGTGCCGTGCACGCCCAGCGGCGTCCAGTCGCCTGCATTGAGCGCCGGCCGCTCCCGGCGCCACGCCAGCAGGCGGCGATACAGCGAGAGCATCGAGCCCGGATCCGCCGCCTGGGCCTGCACGTTGCGCACATCGGCATCGGCGCCCAGGCGCAGCCAGGGCCGGCCGGTGGTGAAGCCGGCGTTCGGGCCGCCGTCCCAGGGCAGGGGCGTGCGCTGCGGGTCGCGGCCCAGGCCCTTGCCGGGCTCGTTCTTCTCGAACGGATCCTGCACTTCGTCGGGAGGGATGGTCACGTCGGTCATCCCGATCTCGTCCCCGTAGTACAGGGTCGGGGTACCGCGCAGCGTGAGCAGGAGCATCGCCGCAAGCCGTGCGCCGGCAAGGCCCACCCGGCTGGCGATGCGGGGCTTGTCGTGGTTGCCCAGCACCCAGTTGGGCTGCGCGCCCGTCGGCAGGGCCGCCTCGTACTGGCGCACCACGCGGTCGATCGCGTCGGCCTGCCAGGCGGTGCCGATCAGGTGGAAGTTGAAGGGCAGTTGCGCGCCCTGCAGCAGGCCGTCGCGGTCGGCGCCGTAGTAGGCGACGAGACGCGAGATGGGCAGGTAGATCTCGCCGATCAGCACGCGCTCGCGCCCCGGGGTGCTGAACGCGTCCAACACGCCGCGCATCTCGGCCACCACCTGCTGGACTTCCGGCTGGTCGACGGTGTATTGCGGCAGCTGGCGGTGGCTCTGCGGGTCGCGCCCGGCCACGTAGTCGGGGTTCGGCGGGTTGTCGCGGAACTGGGCGTCCTTGATCACGTGGTAGATCACGTCGACGCGAAAGCCGTCGACGCCGCGCAGCAACCAGAATCGCAGCGCGTCGTACATCGCGGCGCGGACCTCGGGATTGCGCCAGTTGAGGTCCGGCTGCTGGGGCAGGAAGGCGTGGGCGTAGTACTGGCCCGTCGCTTCGTCGAAGGTCCATGCCGGACCGCCGAAGTTGCTGAGCCAGTTGTTGGGCGGGCCGCCGTCGGGAGCGGGGTCGCGCCACAGGTACCAGTCGCGGCGCGGATTGGCGCGGCTGCTGCGGCTCTCGAGGAACCACGGATGCTGGCTCGAGCTGTGGTTGGGGACGAAGTCGAGGATCACGCGCAGGCCCCGCGCGTGGGCGTCGGCGACGAGCGCGTCGAAGTCGGCGAGCGTTCCGAAGCGCGGGTCGATCCCGCAGTAGTCGGCCACGTCGTAGCCGAAGTCGGCCATGGGGGAAGGGTAGATGGGCGAGATCCACGCGGCGTCCACCCCGAGGTCCGCGAGATGCGGCAGGCGCCGCCGGATGCCGCGGAGGTCTCCGATGCCGTCGCCGTCGGTGTCCTGGAACGAGCGCGGGTAGACCTGGTAGATCACCCCGCGCCGCCACCACGTGTCCTGGCCTGCCATCCCGCTCCTTTCATCGCCGTCGTGTCAGGGCTCTCGGGTGCGGCAATTGCCGCGCCCTGCGGGCATGATCAACGACCTCTGGTACAAGAACGCGATCGTGTACTGCCTGTCGGTGGACAGCTACATGGACGCGAACGGCGACGGCTGCGGCGACTTCGAGGGCCTCGCGCGCCGGCTCGACTACCTGCACGGGCTGGGCATCACCACCCTCTGGCTGATGCCGTTCCAGACCTCCCCCCGCCGCGACAGCGGCTACGACGTCGCCGACTACTACAACGTCGACCCGCGCTTCGGCACGCTGGGCGACTTCGTGGAGTTCACGCACGGCGCCAAGCAGCGCGGCATGCGCGTGCTGATCGACCTGGTGGTCAACCACACGTCCGACCAGCATCCGTGGTTCCAGCAGGCGCGCGCCGATCCGGCGTCCCGCTACCGTGACTGGTACGTGTGGGCCGAGGAGCCGCCGCCCGACGCCACGGACGGCGTGGTGTTCCCGGGCGTTCAGAAGTCGACCTGGACCTACGACAAGAAGGCCCGGCTCTGGTACTTCCATCGCTTCTACGATTTCCAGCCCGACCTCGACACGTCGAACCCGCACGTGCAGGCGGAAATCCTGAAGATCATGGGCTTCTGGACGCAGCTGGGGGTGTCCGGCTTTCGCATGGACGCGGTGCCGTTCGTGATCTCGCTCAAGGGCGCCGACGTGCGCAGGCGCAAGCCCGACTTCGACATGCTGCGCAGCTTCCGCGAACTGCTGCAATGGCGCCAGGGCGACGCCGTCATCCTTGGCGAGGCGAACGTGCTGCCCAAGGACGACCTGGCCTACTTCGGCGACGAAGGCGAGCGGCTGCACATGATGTTCAACTTCCAGGTCAACCAGGGCCTGTTCTATGCGCTGGCGGCGGCGGACGGCCGGCCGCTGATGAAGGCGCTGGCCGCGACCAAGCCGCGCCCGGCCACGTCGCAGTGGGCCAGCTTCCTGCGCAATCACGACGAACTCGACCTCGGTCGCCTCACGCCGGCCCAGCGTGAGCGGGTATTCGCCGAGTTCGCGCCCGATCCGACGATGCAGTTGTACGGCCGCGGCATCCGGCGCCGCCTGGCGCCCATGCTGGGCAGCGACCGCCGCCGGATCGAGCTGTCCTACAGCCTGATGCTGACGCTGCCGGGCACGCCCGTGCTGCGCTACGGCGACGAGATCGGCATGGGCGACGACCTGGGCCTGCCCGAGCGCGAATGCGCCCGGACGGCGATGCAATGGTCGGACGAACCGCACGGCGGGTTCACCTGCGCGAAGCGGCCCGCCGTGGCGGTCATCGCCGAAGGGGCCTACGGCTTCCCGCACGTGAACGTTGCCGCGCAACGGCGGGATCCGGAGTCGCTGCTCAACTGGATGGAGCGCGTGATCCGCATGCGCAAGGAGGTGCCGGAGATCGGCTGGGGCGACTACGAGGTGCTCGACGCCGGCGACCCCGCGGTCGTGATGCTGCGCTACGAGTGGCGCAACAACGCGGTGCTGTTCATCCACAACCTCGACAACAAGCCGTGCGAGGTGCGCTTCCCGGCGCAGGACTCGCACGGCCGCCGCGGCGTGCTCGTCAACCTGCTGTCCGAGGACCACAGCCGCGCGGGCGACGATGGCGAGCACCGCGTGCTGATGGAGCCCTACGGCTACCGCTGGTTCCGGGTGGGCGGCCTCGACTACCTGCTCGAGCGCAGCGACGTGTGATCGCCGGCCGGCGTCCTCACGAGTCTTCGCGCCGGTCGACGGTGACGCTGTCGGCGCTGCGCTCGACCTCGCCGTGGTGCACGACCTCGATGTTGTTGCCGTCCGGGTCGAGCACGAACGCGGCGTAGTAGCCGGCGTGATAAGCGCGCAGGCCGGGGCCGCCGTTGTCGACGCCGCCGGCGGCGAGGGCGGCGGCGTGGAAGCGGTCGACCTGCGAGCGCTCGCGCGCCTGGAAGGCCAGGTGCACGTGCGAGACCGGGCCGTCGGCGACGTCGACATAGAGCTCGTCGGCGAAGAAGCAGCCGTCGCCGTCGGCCAGGAGATCCAGGCGGTCGATCGCCTCCAGCGCCGCGGCGTAGAAGCGGCGGCTGGCGGCGAGGTCGCGCACGCGCAGGTGCACGTGGTCGACGAGGCGGCCCAGGTGCTCGGTCACAGCAGCAGCTCCGCCGACTGCGCCGCCGGAACCTGCGCGGTCGCAGGCAGCACGACCTGCACGCTGTGCTGGCGCCCGTCGTCGACCAGCAGCAGGCGGTTGCCCTCGAGCGCGCGGCCGTCCAGCACCACGCGCGGCGCGCCGGCGTCGGCGGCGCGGGCGAACTGCAGGCGGTAGAAGGTCTCGCCGTGCACGTAGTCGACCTCGAAGGCCGTCCAGTGCGGCGGCACGCGCGGGTCGAGCACCAGCGTCGGGCCGCCCTCGGCCTGCTCGCGCCGCAGGCCCAGCACGGCCTCGACCAGCAGGCGGTACATCCAGCCCGCCGAGCCGGTGTACCAGCTCCAGCCGCCGCGCCCGGTGTGCGGCGCGACGCTGTAGACGTCGGCCGTCATCACGTAGGGCTCGACCTTGTAGACCGCGACCTCCGCCGGCGTGCGCGCGTGATTGACCGGGTTGATCATGTCGACCACGTCCCAGGCGCGCCGCACGTCGCCCGCGGCGGCGAAGGCCATCGCCGCCCAGATCGCGCCGTGGGTGTACTGGCCGCCGTTCTCGCGCACGCCCGGCACGTACCCGGCGATGTATCCGGGGTTGGGGCCCTTGCCGTCGAACGGCGGATCCAGCAGCTTGACGATGCGCTGCTGCGGGTTGACGAGGCGCTTGCCGAGCGAGTCGAGCGCCTGGCGCGCGCGCTCGCGCGGCGCGATGCCCGAGAGCACCGCCCAGCTCTGCGCGATCGAGTCGATCTGGCACTCGATGCCGCCGGCCGTGCCGAGCGGCGTGCCGTCGTCGAAATACGCCCGGCGGTACCAGGCGCCGTCCCAGGCGTGCTCGTCGAGCGCCTGCGCGATGCGCTGCCGGGCGTCCTCGCAGGTGCGCGCGAAGACCTCGTCGTGGTGCACGCGCGCGAGGCCCGCGAACTCGCGCAGCACCTCGCAGACGAAGAAGCCCATCCAGACGCTCTCGCCCTTGCCGTGCTCGCCGATCAGGTTCATGCCGTCGTTCCAGTCGCCGCCGCCGATCAGCGGCAGGCCGTGCTCGCCCGTGCGCAGCCCGTGCTTGACGGCCAGCGCCGCGTGCTCGTAGAGCGTCGCGCTGCGGTGCGACACCGCGGGCAGGTCGAAGTAGGACTCGTCCTCCGGCTTGAGCGGCCGGCCCTCGAGGAAGGGCACGGTCTCGCGCAGCACCGCCACGTCGCCGGTGGCCTGGACGTAGCGGCACAGCGCCATCGGCAGCCACAGGTAGTCGTCGCTGATGTGCGTGCGCACGCCGCGGCCCTGCGGCGGATGCCACCAGTGCTGGACGTCGCCTTCCTCGAACTGGCGGCTGGCGGCCAGCAGCAGCTGGGCGCGCAGCAGCTCGGGACGCGTGTGCACCAGGGCCATCGCGTCCTGCAGCTGGTCGCGGAAGCCGAACGCGCCGCCGGACTGGTAGTAGCCGCTGCGCGCCCACAGCCGGCAGGCGATCGTCTGGTACACGAGCCAGCCGTTGGCCAGCGCATTGAGCGCGGCGTCGGGCGAGCGCACCGTGACCGCGCCGAGCGTCTTGCCCCAGTGCGCCTGTACGCGCTCGAATTCGGCCTGGGCGACCGCCTCGCCCCGGAACTGCAGCGCGATGCGCTCGGCGTCGGCGGGCGTCTTGCCCATGCCCAGGCGGAAGACGACCACGCGCGACTCGCCTTCCAGCAGCGTCACCGGCACCTGGAACGCGGCGCACGGATCCATCGCAGCCCCGAAGCGGCCGGACAGGCCCTCGCGCTTCAGGCACACCGGCTCGAGCAGGCTGCCGTTGCGGCCGATGAACTCGGCGCGGTCGCAGGTCATGCTGCCGGCCTGCTGGTACTCGGCGTCGACGTCGAAGAAGCCGGTGTAGTCCGCGTGGTCGCCGCTGTAAGGGTTGCGCGCGGTGGCGGGGCCGTCCTCGCGGTGGTCGGTGACGATGTGAGGCGCCGTGGCCGGCCGCAGCGCGCCCAGCACCCACTCGACGTAGCCGGTGGCGCTGACCTTGCGGGGGCGGCCGGAGTCGTTGCGCAGGGTCAGCACCGAGAACTTCACCGGCGCGTCGATGGCGCAAAACACGCGCAGCTCGGTGTGGATGCCGTGCGCGCTCTGCTCGAACGTGCTGTAGCCGAAGCCGTGGCGCGCGATCGCGGCGCGCCCGGGCGCGCCGTCGCCGCTGGAGACGGTGCCGCAGGGCATCCAGAAGGCGCCGGTCTCCTCGTCGCGGACGTGGAAGGTCTCGCCGCTCGGGTCGGAGACGGGGTCGTTGTGCCAGGGCGTGAGGCGCCACTCGTGCGCGTTCTCGGCCCACGTGTAGGCGGCGCCGGCCTCGGACACCACCGTGCCGAAGTCCGGGTTGGCGATCACGTTGGCCCAGGGCGCGGGCGTGCGCACGCCCGCGGGCGGGGCGACGACGTACTCGCGCCCGTCCTTCGCGTAGCCGCCGTAGCCGTTGAACAGCGCGAGGTCGCCGGTGGGCAGGCGCGGCGCGAGCGCGGACTCGGGGCGCACCTGGCGCGTCGGCACGAAGGGCGCGAGCCGCTTGTCGG
>DASVLN010000194.1:0-2062 GCA_036384855.1 Burkholderiaceae bacterium
TGCGGCGCGCGGCGTTGGTCTCGACGACGGTCATGCCGGCGGTCCGCACGAAGTCGACGACCTTGGCGATGTCGTCGGGATGCGCCCCGTACTTCGCCGCGAACTCGTCGCGCGAGAGCGGCCGGCGCTGCGCGAGCGGCACCGCGCCGACGGCGTCGAAGTCCGGCGCGGGCGGACCGTCCGGACGGCGGCGCAGCGTGATCGTGACCTGCAGCACCTCGTTGGCGTCGGCGGGGCCCTGGCGCACGGCGGCGGGCGACGGACGGCGTTCGCTGCCCGCGATGGGG
This sequence comes from Burkholderiaceae bacterium, assembly GCA_036384855.1. Taxonomy (GTDB): domain Bacteria; phylum Pseudomonadota; class Gammaproteobacteria; order Burkholderiales; family Burkholderiaceae_C; genus Scleromatobacter. The sequence goes on from DASVLN010000194.1 coordinate 288, forward strand.
CGGTAGTGGGCGGGAATGGGATGGGCGGACATCGGCGGCTCTCCTGGGCAGGGTGCGCCCGGGCGACGGCCTGCGGGGCCGGCGTCGGACGCCATGGGGTTGATGAGGCGGCGGATCTTGCGCGCCGGGCCGCGGGCTCGCCCATCCCACGCGATGGGGGGACTCGAGGCCAAGTCCCCTGTTTGAAGGATGGTTGGCGCGGCCGGCCGGGCCGGGGCGATTGCCCGCAGAGGTGTCGGGAGCCCGGCTTGCCGGTCCTTCGTGCACCGGGAGCCTGCCATGAGCCTGTCGTTGCGGTCGCAGCGCGACCCCGAGCCCGATCCCGAGCGCGTCGCCGCCGTGCGCGCCGCCGCGCTCCCGCTGGCCGCGGACGAATCCGCGTTCGACGACCTGCTGCGTCGCGTCGGCGACGCGCGCTTCGTGCTGCTGGGCGAGGCCTCGCACGGCACGCACGAGTTCTACCTCGTCCGCGAGCGCATCACGCGACGCCTGATCGCGCGCCACGGCTTCGACGCGGTCGCCATCGAGGGCGACTGGCCCGACGCGTGGCGCGTGAACCGCCACGTGCGCGGGCTGGGCGCCGACGCCACGCCCGACGACGCGCTCGCCGGCTTCAGGCGCTTTCCGACCTGGATGTGGCGCAACGCGGTCGTCACGGACTTCGTCGGCTGGCTGCGCGGCTGGAACGCGGCGCTGCCGCCCGAGCATCGTTGCGGCTTCTACGGCCTCGACCTCTACAGCCTGAACGCGTCGATGGCCGCGGTGCTCGCCTGGCTCGACGACGCGCAGCCGGAGCTGGCCGCGCGCGTGCGGGAGCGCTACGCCTGCTTCGAGCCCTTCGGCGGCGACACGCAGGCATACGGCCTGATGACGGGCCTGGGCTCGACGCCGTCCTGCGAGCGGGCCGTGCTCGCCGCGCTCGACGACCTGCGGCGCCGGCGCGCCGCGACTCGCGACACGGCGACGGCGGACGACGCCGAGGCCGCGTTCGATGCCGAGCAGAACGCCGCGCTCGTGCGCGACGCCGAGCGCTACTACCGGACGATGTACCTGAGCGAGGTGTCGTCCTGGAACGAGCGCGACTCGCACATGGCGAGCACGTTGCAGGCCCTCGAGGCGCACCTGTCGCGCCCGGGCCGGCCGGCGCGCATCGTCGTATGGGCGCACAACTCGCACCTCGGCGACGCGCGCGCCACCGAGATGGGCGCGTGGCGCGGCGAGCACAACCTCGGCCAGCTCGTGCGCGAGCGCCACGGCGACGCGTCCTTCCTGCTCGGCTTCACGACCCACGACGGCAGCGTGACGGCGGCGCGCGACTGGGACTCGGACGTGCAGCGCAAGCGCGTCAACCCGTCGCGCGGCGACTCGATCGAGGGACTGCTGCACGCGGTGGGCGGCGCGCGCTTCTGGCTGCCGCTGCGCGACGACGCGCGCCTGCGCGAGGCCCTGGACGCGCCGCTGCTCGAACGTGCGATCGGCGTGATCTACCGCCCCGACACCGAGCGCCAGAGCCACTACTTCGAGGCGCGCGTGGCGCGCCAGTTCGATGCGCTCGTGCACGTCGACCGCACGCGCGCGCTCGAGCCGCTCGATCGCGGCCCGCAGTGGCACGACACCGAGGCGCCGGAGACCTACCCGCAGGGCCTGTGAGCGTCAGTCGCGATCCGGCGCGCCCGGCGGGAACCAGCCGCGGAACGGCCGCGCCTCGTCCACCGCGCGCGCGATCGAGGGCCGGGCCAGCAGCCGGCGGCGATAGGCGGCGGTGTTCGGGCAGC
>DASVLN010000195.1:0-5959 GCA_036384855.1 Burkholderiaceae bacterium
CGCCGGGGCCGCGGTCGTCGCGGAAGCCACCCGAGCGACCGGCCGGCGGCGGCGCGAGCTTGGGTTCGAGGCCGGCGACGACGGACGGCGGGATCGCGTGCGTGGTGAAGCGCTCGATGCGGCGGATCATCGGCACGTCGCGGCGCTCGGCCAGCGTGACGGCGATGCCCGAGCGGCCGGCGCGGCCGGTGCGGCCGATGCGGTGCACGTAGTCCTCGGCCTTCATCGGCAGGCCGTAGTTGATGACGTGCGAGATCGTCGGCACGTCGATGCCGCGCGCGGCGACATCGGTGGCGATCAGCACGCGCAGCTGGCGCATGCGCAGCGCGCCGAGGACGCGGTTGCGCCGGCCCTGCGGCATGCCGCCGTGCAGCGCCGCGACCGAGTGGCCGATCTGCGCGAGGCGGTCGGCGAGTTCGTCGGCGTCGCGCTGGGTGCTGGTGAAGACGACGCACTGGTCGAGGTCGCGATCGGTCAGCAGCTGGTCGAGCAGGGCGTCGCGGTGGGCGCGGTTGTCGGCCCAGTGCAGGCGCTGCTCGATCTGCGTGTGCTGTTCGGTCGGCGCGGAGACGCGGATGCGCTGCGGCTCGCGCGTGAGCTCCTGCGCGAGATGGCCGACGTTGCCCTCGAAGGTGGCGCTGAACATCACCGTCTGGCGCGCCGGCGACAGTTGCGCCGCCACGTGGTGGATGTCGTCGATGAAGCCCATGTCGAGCATGCGATCGGCCTCGTCGAGGACGAGCAGCTCGACCTGGCTCATCAGCGCCTTGCCGGCGCCGATGTGGTCGATCAGGCGGCCCGGCGTGGCGATCAGGACGTCGAGCGGGCCGCGCAGCGCGCGCAGCTGCGCGGCGTAGGGCACGCCGCCCACGACCGTGGCGACGCGCAGGCCCTGCAGGCCGCGGCCGTAGGTCTGGCAGGCGCGCGAGACCTGCATCGCGAGCTCGCGCGTGGGCGCCAGCACCAGCACGCGCGGGCCGCTCGGCTGGCCGCGCTGCGGGCGCTTGGCCGGATCGCGGCGCGCCTCCAGGATGCGCTGCAGCGCCGGGAGCACGAAAGCCGCGGTCTTGCCGCTGCCGGTGCGCGAGGACACGAGCAGGTCGCCGCCGGCGATCGCCGCGGGAATGGCGCGCGCCTGCACCTCGGTGGGCTCGTCGTAGCCGGCCTCGGCGATGCCGCGCAGGATCTCGGGGGCGAGGCCGAGCGCCGCGAAGCCGTTGGTCTCGGGAGTGGCCGCCTCGGCGGCGAGGTCGTCTTGTTGTTCGTGGGCCGGTTGGGCCTGGTGGTCGAAGCTCATGCAGTCTTTCAAGCACGGCGCGCGCCGCCGCGCCCCGGGGGAGGCCGGAGCATGGCGAACGGGCGCCACGGCGCCGCCTGCCGGGTCGCGGACTCGGCAGCGCCAATCGGGTCGCGTAGATGAAAACGGGGCAGGCCGCCGCGTTGCAGGGCCGTGGTCGCGGACGACCGGCCTGTCGCGGTGGGAATGAAAGCCCAGGAAACGTCTGGAGCGACGGCATCGCCGCCGACCGAACGCCGTTTCCGAGTGCCGTCCACCGGGAGGTGTCGGGCAGCAGACCGGCTCGAGAGGTCAGAGGGGATGAGCGGAAGACGCGCGTGCCTTCCTGGTGCAAGCCCGTGGCCTCGCGGCCGGGGATCGCTTTGCGGATGTGCATTCGCAGCGTCAACTCATATTTTGCCAGAACTTTTCACTTCGCGCACTGAATTACCATGCCTGACCCGCCAGCCCGGCCGTTCCGGTGACGTGCTTCACGTCCTGCCGGCACGCCGTCCGGAGCCCGACAAGAACCGCGCCGCCCCACGAAGGCGGCCGCCCGACCAGCGAACCCGCCCGCCATGCCCGACCACAAGACCGCCCTGCCGACCAGCCACGTCCTCGTCGTCAGCGCCGACGCCACCTGGCGCGACGACGTCGTCGCCGGCCTCGACGCCGCCGCCGCGCGCCTGGACAACCCGTTCGCGCTGCGCGCCGTGGCGGTGGCGCAAGCGTCGTCCGCGCCCGAGAGGGTGCTCGCGGACGGGGACGTGCAGATCGTCCTGATCGACCATGGCGACCACGGGCCGGGCGCCGTGGCCACGCACCAGGACGTCGCCGAGCTCGCGCGCGGGATCATCGCGCTGAGGCCCGAGCTGTCGCTGTATGTCACGCTGGAGGACGACGAGAACAAGATGCTGCTGGAGCAGCTCGCGAGCAACGTCGTGCACGGCTACTTCTACCGCGGCGAGCGCGACTACAACGGCTGGGCGCGCATCCTCGCCGCGGAGATCGCCGAGAAGTCCGCGACGCCGTTCTACGACGAGCTGCGCCACTACGTGCGCATGGCCAAGGACAGCTGGCACACGCCCGGCCACGCGGGCGGCGACTCGTTCCAGGGCAGCCCGTGGGTGGGCGACTTCCACGATTTCGTCGGCGAGAACATGCTGCGCGCCGACCTCTCGGTCTCGGTCGAGATGCTGGACTCGCTGATGCACCCGACCGGCGTCATCGCGCAGGCCCAGCGCCTGGCTGCGCAGGCCTTCGGCGCGCGCAAGACCTACTTCGCGACCAACGGCACGTCGACGGCCAACAAGGTCATCTTCCAGACGCTGCTCGCCCCGGGCGACAAGCTGCTGCTCGACCGCAACTGCCACAAGTCGGTCCACCACGGCGTGATCCTGTCCGGCGCGCGGCCGGTGTACCTGGATTCGTCGGTCAACCGCAAGTACGGGCTGTTCGGGCCGGTCCCGCGCGCGACGGTGCTCGAGGCGATCGTCGCCCACCCGGACGCGCGCGCGCTGATCCTCACCTCCTGCACGTACGACGGCCTGCGCTACGACCTCGCGCCCATCGTCGAGGCCGCGCATGCCGCGGGCATCAAGGTGATCGTCGACGAGGCCTGGTACGGCCACGCGCGCTTCCACCCGGCGCTGCGCCCGACCGCGCTGGAGAGCGGCGCCGACTACTGCACCCAGAGCACGCACAAGGTGCTGTCCGCCTTCTCGCAGGCGAGCATGATCCACGTCAACGACCCGGCGTTCGACGAGCACCTGTTCCGCGAGAACTTCAACATGCACGCCTCGACGAGCCCGCAGTACAACCTGATCGCGAGCCTGGACGTGGCGCGCAAGCAGGCGGTGATGGAGGGCTACCGCTTGCTCGACCGTTCGCTGAAGTACGCGCAGGAGCTGCGCGAGCGCATCAACGCCACCGGCGCCTTCCGCGCGCTGGAGCTGGCCGACCTGCTGCCCGAGGAGCTCGCCGGCGACAACATCCAGCTCGACCCGACCAAGATCACGATCGACATCTCGCCCTCGGGCTTCTCCTCGGACGAGCTGCGCGAGGAGCTGTTCGAGCGCTTCAACATCCAGGTCGAGAAGTCGACTCACAACACGCTCACGCTGCTGCTGACGGTGGGCACGACGCGCTCCAAGGTCTCGCGCCTGTTCGACGCGCTGCTGCGGTTGTCCAAGGAACGCCGTCCGGCGCGGGCGAACCTGCGCATGCCCGAGCTGCCGCACTTCACGCGCCTCGCCTGCCTGCCGCGCGACGCGTTCTACGAGTACGGCGAGCGCCTGCCGCTGCTCGACGAACAGGGCCAGCCCAACGCGGCGCTGGAAGGCCGCGTCTGCTGCGACCAGATCACCCCGTACCCGCCCGGCATCCCCGTGCTCGTGCCTGGCCAGGTCATCACCGCCGAGATCATCGGCTTCCTCACGCGCCTGATGCGCATGCAGAAGTCCATCGAGATGCACGGCCTGGCGACCTGCGAGGGCGAGGAGTGCCTGCGCGTGCTGCGGCCCCACGAGCTCGACGCGCTCGCGCAGCGGTCCCGGCTCTGATCAGGCGGTCGCCAGCGCCTCGTCGAGGATCGCGACGGCGCGGTCGATCTCCGCGTCGGTGACCGTCAGCGGCGGGGCGATGCGGAAGACGCCGCCCATGCCGGGGAGCTTGACGATGTTCATGCTCAGGCCGAGCGCCATGCAGCGGCGGGCGACGGCGGCGCCGTAGTCGTTCGCGGGGGCCTTGGTCGCGCGATCCTGCACGACCTCGAGACCGAGCATCAGCCCGCGACCGCGCACGTCGCCGACGCGCTCGTGGCGCTCCTGCAGCGCGAGCAGGCCGTCGCGCAGGCGGCCGCCGGCGACGCGCGCGCGCTCGACGAGGCCATCGCGTCGCACGACGTCCAGCACCGTCAGGCCCACCGCCGCGGGCAGCGGGTCGGAGACGTGCGTCGTGTAGAGCAGGTAGCCGCGCTCGTGGGCGCGCTCCTCGATCTCGGCGGTCGTGATCGTCGCGGCCAGCGGCAGGCCTGCGCCGAGCGTCTTCGACAGCGTGAGGATGTCCGGCGCAACCCCGTCGCGCTCGCACGCGAACATCATGCCCGTGCGGCCGACGCCGGTCTGCGCCTCGTCGACGATCAGCAGCATCCCGCGCTCCTCGCACTTGCGCTTGAGCGCCGCGAGGTAGCCCTCGGGCAGGTCGAGGATGCCGCCGCTGCTGAGGATCGGCTCGGCGATGAAGGCGGCGAGCGCGCCGGTGGACTGGCGATCGACCTGGTCGAAGCCGTCGTCGAGCTCGGCCTGCCAGTCGTGGCGGCCGTCGCGCACGAAGCGCGGGCGGTACGCGTTGGGCGCGGGGATGGCCATGGAGCCGGGCATCGCGGGCCCGTAGCCGCGCCGGCCCGCGCTGTAGGTCGCCGCGGCGGCGGCGCCGGTCATGCCGTGCCAGGACTGCGAGAAGCCGACGATCTCGTGGCCGCCGGTGACCAGCTTGGCCAGGCGGATCGCGGCCTCGTTGGACTCGGCGCCCGTGCTCAGGAGCAGGCAGCGCTCGAGCCGCCCGGGCGCGAGCTCGGCCAGCCGCTGCGCGAGGTCGACGACCGGCCGCGACAGCAGCGTGCTGTTCAGGTGCATCAGCTGGCCGGCCGAGGCGCGCACCGTGGCGACGATGTCGGGATGCGAGTGGCCGAGCAGGGCGCTCATCTGGCCGGACGTGAAGTCGAGGATCTCGCGGCCGTCGGCATCGAAGAGCAGGCTGCCCGCCGCGCGCTCGATGATGACCGGCTCGAAGCTGCCGCCGTAGCGCACGAGGTGCCGCCGGGCGCGTTCCCAGAAGGCGGGGTCGAGGTTGCGGGACGTCATGGCGGCTCTCCGGTCGGTTGCGATGCCGCCACGATAGGACTTGACGGGTGTTTCGCACAGCGAATACTCGTGAACCGTCACATCAGCGATATTGATACCCATGCCGGCCTCGATCGACATCGAACTCGCCCGCAGCTTCGTCGCCATGGCCGACGCCGGCACCCTCGTGGGCGCGGCGGGCCGCGTCGGGCGCACGCAGTCCGCGCTGAGCATGCAGTTGAAGCGCCTGGAGGAGACCGTCGGCCGCACGCTGTTCGATCGCTCGCCGCAGGGCCTGCGGCTGACGGCGGCGGGCGACCTGCTGCTGGGCCACGCGACGCGCCTGCTGCGCGTGCACGACGAGGCGCTTGCCGAGCTGTCGGGCCGCGGTCTGGCGGGCCGGCTGCGCCTGGGCTGCCCCGAGGACTACGCCGTGCGCCTGCTGCCCGAGTTGCTGCGCCGTTTCGGCAGCCAGCATCCGCGCGTGGAGTTCGAGGTCGCCTGCGCGCCGACGCCGCGCCTGCGCGCGATGCTGGCGCGGCACGCGATCGACGTGGCGCTCGTCTCGCAGCCGCAGGAGGGAGAGGACGCCGGCGCGATCCGCGTCGAGCCCCTGGTGTGGGTCGGCCGCGCCGACGTCGACCCGGCCGCGTTCGACCCGCTGCCGCTGGCACTGTCCGAGCCCGAGGCCTTCGACCACCAGGCGCCGCTCGAGGTGCTTCGCCGGCGCGGTCGCGCCTGGCGGATCGCGCACGCGAGCCCGCACCTGCTGGGCTTGCTCTCGATGGCGCGCTCGGGGCTGGCGATCACGGTGCTGACGGGCACCGCGGTGCCGGCCGAC
>DASVLN010000196.1:0-4569 GCA_036384855.1 Burkholderiaceae bacterium
AGCATCGACCAGCCGACGATCGCGCAGGCGGCGATCGCGCCGAGCTGCCCGACGGCGCCCGGCACGACGAGCGTGAGCAGCGCCGCGACGATGGCCAGCGCGGCTCGCGGCCGGTCGGGGCACAGCGACTTCGCCATGCCCCACACCGCCTGCGCGACCACCGCAACGGCGACGACCTTGAGGCCATGCACCGCGCCCGAGCGCGCCACGTCGGCGAAGCGCGAGATGCCGTAGCCGAACGCGATCAGCAGCGCCGCGGACGGCAGCGTGAAGCCGAGCCACGCCGCGAGCGATCCGATCCAGCCGGCGCGCAGCAGGCCGATCGCGATCCCGACCTGGCTGCTGGCCGGCCCGGGCAGGAACTGGCACAGCGCGACGAGGTCGGTGAAGGTCGCATCGTCGAGCCAGCGGCGGCGCTCGACGAACTCGGAGCGGAAGTAGCCCAGGTGCGCCACGGGGCCGCCGAAGGACGTGCAGCCCAGGCGCAGGAACGCGAGGAAGACGGCCCGGACGGACGGTCGCGGGCCGTGCGGATCCGACGTCGTCGCGGCGGGCGTGTCCATGGGGTCGTCGACGGCGCCAGCGATGCGGCGTTCAGGCCCGCACGCCCATCGCGGCCCGCGCCTGCACGCCGAGCGCCTCGAGCAGCGCATACCGCTTGCGGTACATCGAGCGGCGCTTCGCCGGCACGTCCTCGAGCGGCCGCTGCGGCACGCTGACCGGCAGGTCCCAGTTGCCGTCCTCGCGCTTCGTGCCGCCGACCTCCGTCCAGAAGGTGTCGTAGTCGAACTTGCGTCCCACGGCGGGATGGTTCCAGCGGCCCTTGGACTGGAAGGGCTCGTCCACGCCGACGATGCGCTCGACGCGCCACGCGGCGGCGCAGTCGCGCAGCAGGTGCATCAGCAGGTGGGCCGGGCGCAGGCCCTCCGCGGCCTTCGTGAGGTCGCGCCCGGACTGCAGCCCGTCGACATGGCGGTGCGGGCCCTGGACGCAGCCGATCATCAGCGTGCCCGGCTCCGAGAAGCCGAAGCTGATCGTGAACAGGCGCTCGCCGGCCTCGTCGGACAGGTCGAGCGCCCACAGCCCTTCGTCGAAGGTCAGGCGGTTGAGGTTGAGGCGGATGCGGGTGCCGTCCGGCAGCGTCCCGAGCACCACGCTGCCGCCGCGGCAGACCTCGTCGCAGGCCTCGCGCGACATCCCCTGCTCGAGGCCGCGGATGCTCTCGATGACGGCGCGCGCGCGGCGGTCGGTGTCGAAGCGGCGGTCGAGATGCTTGCGCATCACCGGGTAGAACACCCGCGGCGCGCAGGCCAGCAGCGTGCGCGCGGCCGGCGAGCCGGCCACGAACGCCATGACCTCGGCGCGCTGCCGCGAGGTGACGAGCTTGCGCAGCGCGTACTTCGCGCGGCGCGTCCATTGGGCGGCGTATTCCTCGCCGAGCGCGGCGTGGGCGTCGGGCCAGGACGGCGCGACGGCGGGAGTCGGGAGATCGTGCATGGAATTCGTTCGCCCCGGCGGCGAGGGCGCGATCTTCTCATGCCGGCAGGCGACCGTCCGCGGGGCGCTCGACGAACAGGCCCGAGCGCGCGGACTTCGCCTGGTGCTTGGCCGCCGCCGCGGCCGACGCGACCGCCTCCGGCTTGTCGAACAGCCCGGGCCGCACGGGCACGACGCCCAGCGCGAGCGTCGTGAACGGGAAGAACCGGCGCACCCCGTGGCGATCCTCGGCCTCGATGCCGCCGCGCTCGAGCGCCTGGGCGTCGAACAGCGCGGGCGCGCGCTCGTTGAAGGCCGCGACGATCGCGCGGCAGCGCTCCTCCCAGTCCGCGCTCTGGAACAGCACGACGAAGTCGTCGCCGCCGACGTGGCCCACGAAGTCGCGCCGCGGGTCGCAGTGCGCGAGCAGCGTGCGGGCGACCAGGCGGATCATCTCGTCGCCCTGCCAGTAGCCGTAGTGGTCGTTGAACGGCTTGAAGTCGTTCATGTCGGCGTAGCACGCCGCGAAGGGCGCGCCGACCTCCAGCAGGCGGCGGATGTGCTCGCTGATCGGGATGTTGCCGGGCAGGAAGGTGAGCGGATTGGCGTGGCGCGCCGCCTCGATGCGCACCTCGGTGACCAGGCGGACGAGCTGCTGGCCGCTGCCCAGCCCGGCGTAGCGGCCGTCGTCGGTGACGATGAATCCCTCGGTCAGGTAGCGCTGGTCGGCCGACGTGAGCACCTCCGTCATCACGTCGACGCCGACGTGGCGGTCGAGGATCAGGGGCGTCCGGTTCGCGAACTCGATGCAGGGCTGGCGGCCGTAGAGGTCGCGGAAGTAGGGCCGGGCGCAGCGGTCGATGAAGGACTGCCGGTTGACGAGCCCCACCGGCCGGCCGTCGGCCACCAGCGCCACCGCGCGCAGCGAGTCGTCGGCGGCGAACTGCTGCGCGAGCGCGTTGACGCTCAGGTCGGGCGGCCGCGGCTCGACCCAGGTCAGCAGGCGCTCGATGGTGACGTCGCCCCCGCCCGCGCGCGCGAGTTCGGGCAGCACCGAGATCACGCTGCTCTCGATCGCCGCGCGTGCCTCGTCGGCGATCGCCAGCGCGGGCTCGGGCGCGGGCCGGCCCAGGCCGAAGCCCTGGCCCAGCGGCAGGCCGAGGTCGCGGATGACGCGCAGCTCGTCCATCGTCTCGATGCCCTCGGCGACCAGCGTCGTGCCGAAGATCTCCGCGAAGCGCGCGAGGCCGCGCAGCGTCTGCACCTTCACCGGGTTGTCGGCGATGCCCTTGGTGAAGTACTTGTCGATCTTCACGTAGTCGGGCCGCAGCTCGGCCCACAGGCGCAGGCTCGATCGGCCGTCGCCGAAGTCGTCGAGCGCGAAGCGCAGGCCGTAGGCGCGGATGTTCGTGGCGGCGCGGATCAGGCGCGGCACGTCGCCGACGTGGTCGTGCTCCGTGATCTCGACGACCAGCGACGCCGGCGCGACGCCCGCCGCCTCCAGCGCACGCACGACGCCCGCGGCGCCCAGGCGGTCGACCATCTCGATCACGGCGTACGCGCTCAGGTTCAGGAACAGGCGCTCGGCGCCGCGCCGCTTCCACGTGCGCAGGCCCTCGTCGAGGCAGGCCTGCTCGGTGCGCACGAGCAGGCCCTGCTCGCGCGCGGCGCGGAACAGCTCGTCGGGGTTGCGCAGCGGGTGGCCGGGCGGCAGCCGGATCAGGCTCTCGTGGGCGACGACCTCGCCGGTATCGACGCGGACGATGGGCTGGTAGTGCGCTCGCAGCGTCTTCTCGCTCAGCAGGCGAGCGATCGAGGTCGCGTGCAGGTCCGATGGCATTCAGGGGAATCTCCGTGGTCGCGCCGCCGCCGTTTGCGTCGCGGCCGGTCCGCGCCACCCGTGGAACTGTATCGAGCCGGGCTTCGCGTGCGCGATGCCTGCACAAAAGTAGCCGCGTTCGCGGGAGGAATGCGCGCCTGCGCACGAGATGTCCTGACCCGCTCCGCGCGCCTGGGCGGTCGTCACGAGGGAAGCGGTTCCAGCCGTGTGACGATCGTGTGAATCCGGCCCATGCCCGAGGGATCGCGGGGGCATGCTCAAGCCCGCGGGGACGGGGTCGAAAAGCTCGCGGTCGGCCGCGGCGCGGCCCCTCGAAAACTTCGTCATGAAACTGAAACACAAGATCCCCGGCGTCTTCGCCGGCGCCCTCGCGCTCTCGCTGGCCGCCGGCCTCGGCAGCGTCCTCGTCGTCGATCGCTCGCTGTCCACGATCCGCTCGGACGTGATGCGGCAGGTCGACGACGAGCGCGCGATCACGAGCCTGTCGGGCCACTTCAAGGCGCAGCTGCTGGAATGGAAGGACACGCTGCTGCGCGGCTCGGACGTGCACCTGCTGGACAAGCATTGGAACGGGTTCCTGCGGCAGCAGCAGGCCGTGGCCGAGGGCGCGCAGGCCCTGCGCGGGCGCCTGGACAGCGCGGAGCTCAACGCCGAGCTCGAGCGCTTCGTCGCGGCGCGCCGGCGCATGGCCGAGGGCTACGCGCAGGGCTTCGACAAGTTCAAGGCCACGGGCTTCGATTCGTCGGTCGGCGACATGGCCGTGCGCGGCATCGACGACGAGCCCGCCAGGCTGCTGGACGACCTCGCCGCGCGCATCGCCGAGCGCCGCAACCACGTCGCGGCGCAGGCCTTCGACGCCGGCGTGCGGGCGATCGGGTTCGCCGTGGCCGTGATGGTCGGCGCCGGCGTGCTGGGGCTCGCGCTCGGGCTCGCGCTCGGCCGCCGCGTCGTGCGTCCGCTGCTGAGCGCGACGCAGGTCGCCCGGGCCGTCGCGGTGGGTGACCTGGCGCGCCGCATCGAGGTCGAGGGCGACGACGAGACGGCGGCGCTGCTGCGCGCCCTGGCCGAGATGCAGGCCCAGCTGCGCGGCGTCGTCGGCAGCGTGCGCGAGAGCGCGAGCAGCGTCGAGGACGCGAGTGCCGGCATCGCGCAGGGCAACGTCGACCTGAGCCGCCGCACCGGCCAGCAGTCGTCGGCGCTGCAGGTGACGGCGTCGACGATGGAACAGCTCGGGGCCACCGCGAGCAACAGCG
>DASVLN010000197.1:0-4250 GCA_036384855.1 Burkholderiaceae bacterium
GCGGCAACCGCGTACAGCGCCGGCGCCACGGTCACCGAGAACGGCGTGACCTACAAGGCCAATTGGTGGACGCAGGGCGACGATCCCGCGACCCACAGCGGCCCGACCGGCAGCGGCCAGCCCTGGAGCGTCACCACCAGCTGCAGCGGCTCGCCCACGCCGCCTCCCCCGCCCCCGCCTCCGCCGCCCCCGCCGCCCCCGCCGGGGCCGCCGACGCCGGCCGGCTTCGTGTTCGGGTCCTACAAGGACGTGACGATCAACATGGACTGGAACGTCGACCAGATCTCGACGACCATCGGCGGCTCGCGCCAGCCGGTGCTGAACGCCATGCCCGCGCGACAGCCGTCGATGACCTGGGCGTTCGCCTCGGGCGAGTGCGGCTCGGAGAACTGGGGCGGCGTGTCGCCCTCGGCGCTGGTTGCGCAGAACCTCAGCCAGTGGGTCGCGGCCGGGAAGAAGTACATCGTCTCGACCGGCGGCGCCAACGGCGTCTTCACCTGCGGCTCGGACGCCGGCTTCGAGAAGTTCATCCAGACCTACAACTCTTCCAGCCTGCAGGGCATCGACTTCGACATCGAGGGCGGCCAGTCGCAGGACGTGATCAACAACCTCGTCGCGCGGGTGAAGACGGCGCAGGCCAACCATCCGAACCTGCGCTTCAGCTTCACGCTGGCCACGCTGGGCGGCAACGCGCCGCAGAGCCTGGGCGCGATCGGGGTCAACGTCATGTCGGCGATCAAGTCGGCCGGGCTGTCGGGCTACATCATCAACCTCATGACGATGGACTACGGCAGCGCGAACCCGTCGAACTGCACGATAGGCGGCAACGGCCAGTGCGACATGGCGCAGTCGGCGATCAACGCGGCGATCAACCTGCACAACTACTACGGGGTGCCGTATTCGCAGATCGAGCTGACGCCGATGGTCGGCGGCAACGACACGCAGGGCGAGACCTTCACGCTCGCCAACGTCGACACCGTGTCGTCCTGGGTCAAGGCCAACGGGCTGGCCGGCGTGCACTTCTGGTCACTCGACCGCGACACGGACTGCGCGCCCGGCAGCTCCTCGCCGACCTGCAACAGCTACGGCCAGGCCGGCAACTGGGGCTTCACGAACCGGTTCATCTCGGACCTGGGGCTGTGATGCGCTGAGCCGCCTGCGCCGCAGGCGCGAAAGCCTGCTCCGCTCGCGCGGGGCAGGCTTCATTGCGTGCGCGGGCGCGGCCCTGGCCGCGCGCGATCAGGCCAGGCGGAACGCGCCGACCAGCGTGTTCAGGCCGGCGGCCTGCGAGCGCAGCGATTCCGCGGCGGCGGCGCTCTCTTCGACGAGCGCGGCGTTCTGCTGCGTCATCGTCTCGAGGTGCGACACGGCGCCCGAGACCTGGCCGATGCCCGAGGACTGTTCCGCCGAGGCGGCGCTGATCTCCGAGATGATGGCCGTCACGCGCTCGACGCTGGACTCGATCTCGCGCATCGTCTGGCCGGCCTCGGCGACCTGGCGCGCGCCCGTCTCGACGCGTTCCACCGACGCGCCGATCAGCGACTTGATCTCCTTGGCCGCGCCCGCCGAGCGCTGCGCCAGCGAGCGCACCTCCGAGGCCACGACCGCGAAGCCGCGCCCCTGCTCGCCCGCGCGCGCGGCCTCGACCGCGGCGTTCAGCGCCAGGATGTTGGTCTGGAACGCGATGCCGTCGATGACGCCGATGATGTCCGAGATCTTCTTCGAGCTCTCGTTGATGCCGTTCATCGTCTCGACCACCTCGGAGACCGCCCGCCCGCCGCGGCGCGCGACTTCCGACGCCGACATCGCCAGGCCGTTGGCCTGCGCCGCCGCGTCCGCGCTCTGGCGCACGTTGCCGGTGAGCTGGGTCATGGCGCTCGCGGCATGCTGCAGGTTGCCGGCCGTCTGTTCGGTGCGCGAGCTCAGGTCCTGGTTGCCGTCGGCAACCTCCTTGCTGGCCGTGCCGATCGACTCGGCCGACTCGCGGATGTGGCCGACCAGCGCGCGCAGCTTGGCCTGCATGCCGTTCAGGGACTCGAGGAGCAGGCCCAGCTCGTCGGCGCGCTCGGGCTGCGCCTCGGACGACAGGTCGCCCTCGGCGACGCGGCGCGCGAACTGCATCGCGCGATCGAGCGGGCCCTTGACGCTGCGGATCGCGCGCCAGCCCACCAGCGAGCCGATCGCCACCGCGGCGACCGCGAACGCCACCAGCAGGCCCGCCATCGCGGCCTCGGCCGCGCGGGCGCCGGAGACGGCGGCCGCGTCGTCCGCGGCGACGACCTTCTGCAGGTTGGCGAGCGCCTCGCGCCACGCGGTCTCCTTGGGCGCGACGCGGTTGGTCAGGCCGAGCGCCGCCTCGACGTTGTTGCCGTCCGCGGCCTGGTTCGTCGCCTCCTCGACCAGCGGGATCGTCACCGTCGACAGCGCGACCACGTCCTTGACGATGCGGCGCTCGTCGTCCGTGCCGCCGGCGCCGGCGACCAGCGCCTGCAGCGCCTTCTCGTCGGCCTGGTAGCGCGTCTTGGCCGCCTTGAAGCGGTCGACCTCGGCGTTGATCGACTTCATCTCGGTCATCAGGGCGACGCTGCGCGCCTGGATGCTCATCTCGTCCATCGCGTTGCGCAGGTGGCCGACCTTGTCGGACACGGCGTTGTTGAACTCGACGACGCGCTGCACCTTGGCGGCGATCTGCCCGGCCTGCCAGCCGGCGACCACCGAGGACACCAGCGACAGGCCGACGAGCGCCCCGAACCCCCAGGCGAGGCGACGGGCGACGGACAGGCTCTTGCGGACAGGGGGATGGGACATTCGAGGACTCCGGGACAGGGTTTCCCCGGAGCTATCGGCCCTGCGCCGGCATTCTTGAGTCCGGCGGACGGCGCGCGGTGCACCCGTGCCGCAGAAATCACGCGATGGCGCGGGCGGCGCCTGGCACGGCTCGCCGCTGCCGACGTGATCGCACCGAAGTGATCCTCCCGAGGGCCATCGGCCGATCGGCGCCCGGCTTGAGCCCTTGAAAAAGCGCAATCAGGGAAAATCGGGAATAGATCACGGAAATCAAAGTGGCAGGAGCGATATCGGGGACTCATGCGGCACCGCAGCAATCCCGCTCGACGGTACAGTAACGGCACGGGATGGCCGAACGGTTTTCCCGAGCACTCCCTGCCTGTCATGGAAGGGGGAGGACTCCAACCGACTCCAACCGACAACAACGGGAACCTTGTGATGAGCAAGAGCATCTTCGCGCGCGCCGCCATCGGCGCCGCCCTGCTGGCCACGGCCGGCATCGCCTCCGCCACCAACGTCGGCACCTTCACGGTCGACGCGATGGCCAACTCGATCGAGGGCGGCTCCGCCTTCGACACGGGCGTCACGCTGCACGCCGGCGACACGCTGACGATCTCGGTGCCGACCACCGACATCTGGAACAACTCCTACGGCGACCCGCACTACGACGCGAACGCCAACGGCAACACCGTCCAGGGCTACTTCGAGTATGGCAACCTGAGCACGAACATCGGCTCGCTGGTCGGCCAGATCGGCAACGGCGACTACTTCAAGGTCGGCACCTCGTACACCGGCACGGTCTCGTCCACCGGCGACCTGAAGTTCTTCTACTGGGACAGCGACGCGTACAACAACGTCGGCGCCGTGCACGCCGCCGTCTCGGCCGTGCCGGAACCCGCGACCTTCGCCCTGATGGGCCTGGGCCTGGGCCTCCTCGGCCTGAGCCGCCGCCGCAAGATCTGAGGCCGCGCGGCGCCCGGCGCCGCCCTCCTCGACTGCAAAGGGTGCCCGCGGGCACCCTTTTTCATTGACGCGTCCGCGGTTCCCGGCTTCAGTACTGGCGAAACCAGTGCACGTGGTTGCGGCTGACGGCCAGCGTCTCGGGACGCCCCTTCAGCTGCACCTCCGCCGTCTCGTTCGGTCCCTTGACGACCTGCGCGACGAAGCGCAGGTTGACGATGGTCGAGCGGTGTACCTGGATGAAGGTCTCCGGATCGAGGCCGTCGAGCAGCTCGCGGATGGACTTGCGGATCAGCGCCTCGCCGCCGACCCAGACGACCAGCGTGTACTTCTCGTCGGAGCGGAAGTACAGCACCTCGTCGACCGGGATCAGCTTGATCATCTGCCCCACCGACGCGCGGATCCACTGCAGCCGCTCGTTGGCCGGCGCGCGCCGGCGCAGTTCGCCGGCCAGCGCCGCGAGCACGGCGTCCAGGTCGCCGGCCGACGGCAACGCCGGGGCG
>DASVLN010000198.1:0-2509 GCA_036384855.1 Burkholderiaceae bacterium
CCTGCCCCGCCGGCGCGGACGAGGGCCCGCCGCGTTGGCCGCCGCCCGCGCGCTCGTTGCGCGCCGCCGGGCGGAAGCTGTTGTCCGCGTTGCGCGCGCCCTTGGGCACAGGCTGCGCGTCCAGCTTCATCGTGAGCGCGATGCGCTGGCGCGCGAGGTCGACCTCGAGCACCTTGACCTTGACGATGTCGCCCGTCTTGACGACCTCGCGCGCATCGTTGACGAACTTGTTGGACAGCTGGCTCACGTGCACGAGGCCGTCCTGGTGCACGCCGAGGTCGACGAACGCGCCGAACTGCGCCACGTTGCTGACGGTGCCTTCCAGCATCATGCCGGGCTGCAGGTCCTTGATGTCCTCGACGCCGTCGTTGAAGCGCGCGACCTTGAAGTCGGGACGCGGGTCGCGGCCAGGCTTCTCGAGCTCGACGAGGATGTCCCTGACCGTGATGGCGCCGAACCTCTCGTCGGCGAATGCGTCGGGGCGCAGGGACTTCAGCACGTCGCTGCGGCCCATCACCTCCTGGATCGGCCGCCCCGCCTGCGCGAGCATGCGTTCGACGACCGGATAGGTCTCCGGGTGCACGCCGGTCATGTCCAGCGGGTTGGCTCCGTCGCGGATGCGCAGGAAGCCGGCGGCCTGCTCGAAGGTCTTCGGGCCGAGGCCCGCGACCTCCAGCAGCTGCGCCCGGGTCGCGAACGCGCCGTTGGCGTCGCGCCAGCGCACGATGCTGCCCGCGACCGCCTGCGTCAGCCCCGACACGCGCGCCAGCAGCGGTGCGGACGCGGTGTTCAGGTCGACGCCGACCTTGTTCACGCAGTCCTCGACGACCGCGTCCAGCGTCCTGGCGAGCTCGCTCTGGTTGACGTCGTGCTGGTACTGGCCGACGCCGATGCTCTTCGGGTCGATCTTGACCAGCTCGGCGAGCGGATCCTGCACCCGGCGCGCGATCGAGACGGCGCCGCGCAGGCTCACGTCGAGCTCGGGCAGTTCCTTGCTCGCGAACTCCGAGGCCGAGTACACCGACGCGCCCGCCTCGCTCACGACCACCTTGTCGATCTTCACGTCCGGCGCGAGCTGCTGCACGCGCTTGATCAGGTCGCCCGCGAGCTTGTCGGTCTCGCGGCTGGCGGTGCCGTTGCCGATCGCGATCAGGTTGACGCCGTGCTGCGCGACGAGGCGGCCGAGCGCGTGCAGCGAACCCTCCCAGTCGCAGCGCGGCTCGTGCGGGTAGACGGTGTGGGTCGCGAGCACCTTGCCGGTGTCGCTCACCACCGCGACCTTGACGCCCGTGCGGATCCCGGGGTCGAGGCCCATCACGACGCGCTTGCCCGCCGGCGCGGCCAGCAGCAGGTCGCGCAGGTTCTCGGCGAAGACGCGGATGGCGACCTTCTCGGCCTCCTCGCGCACGCGGGCGAACAGGTCGCGCTCCAGGCTCAGCGACAGCTTGACCTTCCACGTCCACGACACCGTGCGTCGGATCAGGTCGTCGGCCGGGCGCTTCGCGTGCGACCAGCCGAGGTGGCGCGCGATGCGGCCTTCGGCGAGCGAGGGCTGCCCGGGCACCAGCTCTTCGTCGAGCACCAGCTTGGCGTCGAGGATCTCCTGCGTGCGGCCGCGGAAGACGGCGAGCGCGCGGTGCGACGGCACGGTCCTGATCGGCTCGGCATAGTCGAAGTAGTCGCGGAACTTGGCGACGTCGGCGTTGTGCTCGTCCTTGCCGTCGGTCTTCTTCGATTGCAGCAGGCCTTCCTCCCACAACCACTCGCGCAACGTGCCGACGAGCGCCGCGTCCTCGGCCCAGCGCTCGGACAGCAGGTCGCGCACGCCGTCGAGGACCGCGAACGCGTCCGCGAAGCCGGCGTCCGCATTGACGAACGCCGCCGCCTCGGCGTGCGGATCCAGCGACGGGTCGGCGAAGAGCCTGTCGGCGAGCGGCTCGAGGCCGGCCTCGCGGGCGATCATGCCCTTGGTGCGCCGCTTCTGCTTGTACGGCAGGTAGAGATCCTCGAGCTCCTGCTTGGTCGGCGCGGCGGCGATCGCCGCGGCGAGCTCGGGGGTCAGCTTGCCCTGCTCCTCGATGCTCCGCAGGACGGCCTCGCGCCGGTCCTCGAGCTCGCGCAGGTAGGCCAGGCGCGACTCGAGCTCGCGCAGCTGGGCGTCGTCGAGGTTGTCGGTGACTTCCTTGCGGTAACGCGCGATGAAAGGCACCGTGGCGCCGCCATCCAGCAGCGTGACCGCCGCGTTCACCTGGGCCGGCCGGACATTCAGCTCAGCCGCGATTTGAAGAAGGATCTTTTCCAAGGCCGTTCCACACGCCAATGCATCGAAAGCGCGCGAGTGTGCCATAGCGATCCGGACGTCCCCGGCGTCGGCGGCGGCGTCGGCGGCGGCGTCGGCGCCCCGCCGGTTGTGGTAGGGCCACGGTTACGGCGCGGGTACACCGGCGTGGCAAGCCCGCCCGTGACATCCGGTTACCCGACGGTCGCGCCCGGGCCATGAAATCCAGGC
>DASVLN010000199.1:0-2894 GCA_036384855.1 Burkholderiaceae bacterium
ACGCTCGACCTCGGCGAGCCCGACGGCGACCTCTGACGCACGGCGGGGCAGGGGCGCACGCCCGATAGCCCTGGCGGCGCGATTGCCGCGGATCGGGTGCCTACAATGCCCCGCGAGGGTCGGACCGCCAGGACGGTCGCGTACCTCACAGAACCACCGACGAAAGCTCGTTCGCCAAGAAAGGACAAACCTCATGGAACATACGCTGCCTCCCCTGCCGTACGCGCACGACGCGCTCCAGCCGCACATGAGCCGCGAGACGCTCGAGTACCACCACGACAAGCACCACAACGCCTACGTCACGACGCTCAACAACCTGCAGAAGGGCACCGAGTTCGAGTCGCTGCCGCTCGAGGAGATCATCAAGAAGGCGTCGGGCCCGATCTACAACAACGCGGCCCAGATCTGGAACCACACGTTCTTCTGGAACTGCATGAAGCCCAATGGCGGCGGCGAGCCCAAGGGCGCGCTGGCCGACGCGATCAACGCGAAGTGGGGCTCGTTCGCGGCCTTCAAGGAAGCGTTCCAGAAGTCGGCGGTCGGCAACTTCGGCTCGGGCTGGACCTGGCTCGTGAAGAAGGCCGACGGCTCCGTCGACATCGTCAACATGGGTGCCGCCGGCACGCCGCTGACCACGGGCGACAAGGCCCTGTTCACGGTCGACGTGTGGGAACACGCGTACTACATCGACCACCGCAACCTGCGCCCGAAGTTCGTCGAGACCTACCTGAACTCGCTCGCGAACTGGGACTTCGCGGAAGCCAACTTCGCCTGACCCGCGAGCCTTTCGGAACCCTGCGAGGCGGCCTTCGGGCCGCTTTTTTGTTCGCGCGCGCGGGTTTGGTCTGTCAACGCGCGTGGGGTCCATTGCGTTCGGCGCGCCGTTGGACGCCTGCGGCTGAAGATCCACCGTCCGAGACATTGAGTACCGTCATTCATTCGGGGAAATGTGGTTGATCCCGATAGGGCTTCGGGAATGTTTTGGAGTATCTTTGCGCCCGTTGAGGTCATCCACACGTCACACTCAACTTTCCCCCAACCGGAGGTTTGTACATGCAAGTGAAACTGAACATGATCGTCGCCGCGGCCGCTGCGCTGTGCGCCGGCGCGGTCTCGGCGCAGGACGTCGTCCGCATCGGCCAGGTCGGTCCCGTCTCGGGCCCGCAGGCCCACTACGGCAAGGACGAGCAGAACGGCGCTCGCATGGCGATCGAGGATCTGAACAAGCAGAACCTGACGATCGGCGGCAAGAAGGTCAAGTTCGAACTGGTCGCGGAAGATGACGCGGCCGATCCGAAGCAAGGCACCGCCGCCGCACAGAAGCTGTGCGACCAGAAGGTCAACGGCGTCGTCGGCCACCTGAACTCGGGCACCACGATCCCGGCCTCGAAGATCTACCACGAGTGCCGCATCCCGCAGATCAGCCCGTCGGCCACGAACCCGGCCTACACGAAGCAGGGCTTCGACACCGCGTTCCGCCTGCTGGCCAACGACAACGCCCTGGGCTCGGGCCTGGCGCTGTACGCCGCCGACGCGCTGAAGCTCAAGCGCGTGGCCGTCATCGACGACCGCACCGCCTACGGCCAGGGCGTCGCCGAGGTGTTCAAGAAGTCGGCGCAAGCCCGTGGCATCCAGATCGTGAGCGAGCAGTACACGAACGACAAGGCCACCGACTTCATGTCGATCCTGACCGCCATCAAGGCGAAGAACCCGGACGGCATCTTCTACGGCGGCATGGATCCGCAAGCCGGCCCGATGCTGCGCCAGATCGACCAGCTGGGCATGAACGTCAAGTTCTTCGGCGGCGACGGCATCTGCACCGAGAAGCTGATCGAGCTGGCCGCCGGCGCCAAGGAGCTGGGCAACGTGGTGTGCGCGCAGGGCGGCGTCTCGATCGAGAAGATGCCTTCCGGCGTGGAGTGGAAGAAGCGCTACGACGCCGAGTTCCCGGGCGAGTTCCAGGTCTACTCGCCGTACACCTACGACGCGGTGGGCGTGCTGGTCGACGCGATGAAGCGCGCCAACTCCACCGACCCGAAGGTCTACCTGCCGTTCGTCGGCAAGACCAACTACAAGGGCGTGACGACCACGGTGCAGTTCGAGCCGGACGGCGAGCTGAAGAATCCGGCGATGACGTTCTACGCCTACAAGGACGGCAAGCAGGTCGCCCTGAACTGACCGCCGCGTCATCCGGTTCGCCGGGACGGGAAGGGCGCCGCGAGGCGCCCTTTTTCGTTGCGTGGCCGGTTCGTCGTCGCGCGGCGGCCGCGGGGATCCGCCGGCCTCTGCCGGGGCGCGTCGATTGCCGCGTCGTCGGCAGGCGGCGGCACTTCGGGGCATTCCTCGTCCGGATCGACGCAAACCCTGACGCCGGCCCCGCGGCGCAGCGCTACGATCTCGTCGTGGCGCCGCCCGGGAGCCCGTGTGCGCCGCGGTGCCGTCGAAGGAGAACCGCCATGGACAAGCCACTCGCGATCGTTGCCCAGGACGCCGCGCCGGAGGACACCGCCACGGCCCGCCGCCGATTCAACTGGATCGCGGCGATCTTCCTCCTCGCCTGCGGCGTCAGCGGCGTCTTCGCCGCCGTGCTGGTCGCCTTCGTCTTCCGCGACGCGATCGGCGAGCCGATCGGGCTGCTGCTGGCGGCCTCGCTCGTGGCAGGGGTCGTGACCACGTGGCTGCTCTACCAGCTCGGCAAGCAGCGCCTGTGCGACCGCGCGATCGTGATGGGCGGCGGGATCGCGTCGGCCGTCATGTGCTCGATGATGTTCCTCGATTGAGCCGTCGGCGGCGGCGGGCTCCGGGTTGACGCACGGGCGCGCTCGCCGCGCGGCGTGGCAACATCGGGTCATGACTCGCGCAGACTCCGCCCGCCCTCGTCCCCGTTTCCGGGC
>DASVLN010000200.1:0-2107 GCA_036384855.1 Burkholderiaceae bacterium
GACGGCGGGAGCCGCGGCCGCTTCGGCGGCGGCGGCGTGGGAGGAGGGCGTGGACATGGGCGGTCGCAGGTGCGGGAGCAAGGCCTGCCCCGGCGCATGGACGGGCCGGGGCGGCGGCGGTCGAGCGGGCTCGACCCGCCATTGTAGGAAGCCTGGCGCCGCGGGAGCGAATACGGCCCCGGAAGACCCGTCGATAATCGCCGCCCATGGATGCCCTGATGCCCGTCTTCGACCACCTGTTCCACGCCGACAAGTACCTGGCCGCCTTCGTCGCGGCCAACGGGGCCTGGGTCTACGGCATCCTGTTCGCCGTCATCTTCGTCGAGACCGGGGTCGTCGTGATGCCCTTCCTGCCGGGCGACTCGCTGCTGTTCATCGTCGGCGCGAGCTCGGCCACGGGCCTGCTCGACCCCTGGATGGCGGTGGGCACGATGCTCGCGGCGGCCATCCTCGGCAACCAGACCAACTACACGATCGGCCGCTGGGTCGGCCCGCGCGTCTTCCACTGGGAGAACTCGAAGTGGTTCAACAAGCGCGGCTTCGACCGCGCCCACGAGTTCTACGAGAAGTACGGCGGCTTCACGCTGATCGTCGGCCGCTTCATGCCCTTCGTGCGCACCTTCGCGCCGTTCGTGGCGGGCGTGACGCGGATGACGCGCTCGCGCTTCACGCTGTTCGACGTGACCGGCGGCGCGCTGTGGATCGGCAGCGTGACCGCGGCGGGCTGGTTCTTCGGCAACCTGCCGTGGGTGCGCGGCCACATCGACGTCATCGTGATCGCGACGATCCTGATCCCGGGGATCGCCGTCCTGTTCGGGATGCTGCGCAAGAAGAAGCGAAAGCGCGCGGCCGGCACGACGCCCGCGACCCGCTGAATCGCGGCCGGTACGCCGGCCCGGCATCGGGCGCCGGCGCGAACGGGGTTTCGAACGCCGGCGCCGGTGTTTCGAACATCGGCGCCGCACCGAAAAGATGCGCACGTGCGTTTGAAAGGGGCGGCGCTGCCGTCCCGCATCCGGACGATCGCGTTGCGGACCGCAACTGGCCGGGCGCGCGGCCGCCGATTTGCGGAGCGCAAGCTCGGCGCCGGCATCGCGGAGGGAAAGTCAGCCCCGGAAAGGGGCGGCCTTGCATTCGAAAATACCGTCGTCGATGTTTTCGAATCGGCCGTCGATGTTCCGCAATGCATTCGCGCGCCCTGCGCCGATCGGGCGGGCCGGCGGCAATGGACGCGCGCGGCCAGCGGCGCCGTCGACGGCCTGCGCGCGTTCAGACGTCCCGGTGCCGGATCGGCGGGTTCTTCGCGAAGTAGCGGTCGATGCCGGTGTAGAGCGCCTCGACCAGCTGGCGGCGGTACCCGGGGTCGCGCAGCTTGTCCTCTTCCTGCGGGTTCGAGATGAAGGCGGTCTCGACGAGGATGGACGGGATCGACGGCGCCTTGAGCACCGCGAACGAGGCCTGCTCGACCTGGCCGCGGTGCAGCTTGCCGACCTTGCCGATGCGCGACAGCACCTCGTTGCCGAGCACCAGGCTGTCCTTGATCTGCGCCGCGGTGCTCATGTCCAGCAGGGTGCGCATGACCTGCGAGTCCTTGGACTTCACGTTGACGCCGCCCACCGCGTCGGCGTGGTTCTCGCGGTTGGCCATCCAGCGGGCGGCCGCGCTCGTGGCGCCGCCCTCGCTGAGCGCGAACACCGACGCGCCGCGCGCCTGCGGCGTGAGGAAGGCGTCGGCGTGGATCGAGACGAACAGGTCGGCCTGCACGCGCTCGGCCTTGCGCACGCGCTCGCCCAGCGGCACGAAGAAGTCGGAGTCGCGCGTCATCAGCACTCGCACGCCGGGCTTGGCGTTGAGGCGGTCGCGCAGCTGGGTGGCGATCGCGAGGACGACGTCCTTCTCGCGCAGGCCCGTGGGGCCGGTCGCGCCCGGATCCTCGCCGCCATGGCCGGGATCGATCGCGATCACGAGCAGGCGGTCGACCTTGCGCTTCTCCTCGGGCGTGAGCGGCTGCGGCGGCGCGAACGGCGCCTGCGGGCCGAACGCGCTCGTATCGACGCCCGCGCCGCGCGCGGCGGTCGCCTGGGCGAGCTGCGGCGGCGCCGGGGCG
>DASVLN010000201.1:0-2795 GCA_036384855.1 Burkholderiaceae bacterium
CAGCGCCGCGATGCCCGCGACCACGGCCAGCAGCACGCGCCAGAGCTCGCGCAGCAGGTGCTCGAGCTCGAGCAGCCGCACCACCCAGCGCACGCGGTAGCCGACGCGGCAGCAGATCGCCAGCGTCACCGCGATCGCCGCGCCGGTGGCCTGCAGCCGCGGCACCAGCGCGGCCAGGCCGATCCCGAGCGCGCACAGCGCGATCACGAGCGCGCGCAGGTCGTGCGCCTGCGCCTTCGCGGCCATCATGGTCGACGACAGGATCTGGTCGAGCGTCATCAGCACGGCGCCGAACATCAGCCAGCGCAGCACCGGCGCCGCCGCCGCGACCTCGGGCTTGTACAGCAGGCCGACGAGGGGCTGCGCCAGCGCGCCGACGCCGAGCGCGACGACGAAGCCCGCGCCCAGGCTCACGCGCATCGCGACCACCAGCACGTCGCGGAAGTACGCGCGGTCGGACGCGAACAGGCGCGCGAGCGTCGGCATCATCGCCAGCGCGGCGATCGTCGGCAGCATCAGCGAGGCCTCGTACAGCCGCGAGGCCGCCGCATACACGCCGACCTCCCGCAGCCCCGACATCCGCGACAGCACGACGATGTCGATGCGCGCCGTCATCGCCGCGAGCAGCCCGATGCCCAGGAACACCGGCACCTCGCGCCAGTTGCGGCGCTGCACCGCGGCGCTCACGTCCGCGCGCGAGAAGCGCGGCAGCAGCGGATGCAGGCGGTAGGCGAGCGCCATCGCGCAGCGCAGCGCGAGGAAAACGGCGAACACGCCGACGAGCCCGCGGCCCAGCATCACGGCGGCGATCGCGAGCACCGTGCGCGCGAGCGCCTCGACGAACTGGAAGCGGGCGATGTCGGCCATGCGCTCCAGCCCGAGCAGGGTGGATTCCGACACCAGGATGGAGGCCGTCGGCAGCATGGACAGCGCGAGAAGCAGGAACGGCAGCCGCAGCTCCGGCCCGTACGCGAAGCGCCCCACCGCGGCGATCGCCAGGGCCAGCACGATCGCCACCGGCGTCGCGAAGACGAGCGCGTTGCTGGTCTCCACGCCCAGGCGCCCGCGCTCGGTCGCGGCGCGGCGCGTGAGCGGCGTCGCGAGTCCCAGCAGCGGCAGCAGCGCCGTCATGAAGAAGACGTTCATCAGCAGCGAGAAGCCGCCGAGCGTCGATGTCGCGAGGCGGTGCGACAACGCCCAGAACAGCCCGTAGTTCAGCGCCGCCATGCCGATGCGCGCACCCATCGCGGAGCCGAGCGCGTGCGAGAGGCTGCCCGGCTTCACTCGGCCGGCCTCCCTGCGGCCGCGGGTACGGCGCCGGGTATCGACGGCGGCGCGCCGGCGGCAGGCTCGTACAACCCCGCGCGCTGCTGCAGGCACAGCGCCTGCAGGGTGCCCGCGACGAGCCAGATCATGAAGACGCGGATGTCGGCGTAGAAATTGTCGGAGGCCAGGAACAGCACCTGCGTCACCACCGCGCCCGACAGGCCGACCGCCAGCGCGAACGCGGTCGGGTCGCGCCATGCGCCCCAGGGCCCCGGCTGGCCCGCGAAGCGCAGCATCAGCGCGAGGAAGAACAGCGCCGCCGGCACGCCCAGCTCCGCGGCGATCAGCAGGTAGTGGTCGTGCACCACCAGCTCGAGCAGCGCCTGCTGGTACTCCTCGGAGATGTTGGCGAAGGCCGGCGCGATGTACTCGTAGGCCGCGCGGTTGTAGCCGCCGAAGCCGACGCCGATCCACGGATGCGCCTTGATGATCGTGAGCGCCTGGTCGGTGAGGATGAGCCGCGACTCGGTCGAGCGCTCGTCGGGCGCGGTCAGGCGCAGCAGGATCTCCGGGTACACGGCCAGCAGCGCCACGACGCCCGCGAGCCCCGCCAGCGCCATCCCCGCGAGCTGGCGGCGCGTCAGCAGCCCGCCGCGCGCGTAGCGCCACACGACCCAGGCGCCGCCCAGCACCGCCGCGGCCCAGCCGCCGCGCGACAGCGTCACCAGCAGCAGGCCCGTCGCCGCCGCGAGGACGGCCAGCGCCGTCCACCAGACCCGCGCGTCCAGCCGCCGCAGGCCCAGCAGCACGAGCGCGAACGCCGGCGGGATGAGCAGCGTCATGTGATCGGCCAGCGAGTTCGGGTGGATGAAGAAGCCCGTCGGCCGGAACGCCTCGCCGGCGCCGCCGAAGAACAGCATGTCGCCGGCCGACGGCATCACCTTCGCGCCGGGCAGTGCGAGCGGCGTGCGCGTCGCCATCTGCGCGGCGACCCACAGCGTCTCGGCTGCGAGCCCCGCGGCGGCGGCGCGCAGCGCGAGGCGGATCTCGGCGGGCGACTCCAGCGCATGCGAGGCGACGTAGTAGGCCAGCACCGCCAGGCCGTAGGACACCGCGCTCGCGGCCGCCAGCGTGCCCTGCAGCGAGCCGGCGGTGCGCAGGCACAGCCACGCGAAGTAGGCGAGCGCGAGGCCGTCCAGCCGCGTGAACGGCAGGCCGCGGCGCTCGATGAACAGCCGCCGGCCGGCCCACAGCAGCGCGAGCAGCAGCAGCACGACCTCCGCGACCGTGAGGTACAGGCCGGGCGAGTAGAAGCGGTCGATCGGCGCGACGAGCGCCTTGGAGACGTCCACCGGCGCGAGGAAATACAGCCCCGCCACCAGCATCTCCTTGGGTCGCCGCCGCCACGCGAGCCAGGCGCCGATGCCCAGCAGCCCGACGACGCCCACGCCCGCCGCGGCCGACTCGCCCAGGGCCGCCGCCTTCGCGACCACGAGCGCCCCCGCCACCGCCGCGAGGCCCCAGGCGAG
>DASVLN010000202.1:0-2197 GCA_036384855.1 Burkholderiaceae bacterium
GCTGGCCGCCGGCAAGCTGCCCAAGGTCGCCCTCATCGCTTGTATGCGCAAGCTCCTGACCACGCTCAACGCCATGGCCAGGAGCGGCCTTGCTTGGGATCCCGAGTTCAAAACTGCTTGACTCGAGACACGGTTACTCAGTGCGACAGCAGGTGGGGCAGCCAGAGCGACAACGGCGGCCAGTAGGTGACGAGGATCAGGAACGCGATCATCGTCTTCAGCCAGGGCCAGACCGAGATCGTCAGCTCCGTGATGCCCATCTTCGTGATGCCCGAGGACACGTACAGGTTCAGGCCGATCGGCGGGTGGCACATGCCGACTTCCATGTTCACCGCCATCAGGATGCCCATGTGCACCGGGTTCACGCCCAGCTTGACCGCGACCGGGTAGAGGATCGGCGCCATGATCAGGACGATCGCCGACGGATCCATGAAGTTGCCGGCCGCCAGCAGGATCACGTTGACCAGCAGCAGGAACACGACCGGCCCGAAGCCTTGGTGCACCATCCAGTCGGCCATCGCCTGCGGGATCTGCTCGGACGTCAGCAGGAACGAGAACAGCACCGCGTTCGTGATGATGTACAGCAGCATCGAGCTCATCGCCGCCGAGTTCAGCAGCACGCGCGGCACGTCCTTGAACTTCAGGTCCTTGTAGACGAAGACGGAGATCACGAACGCGAACACCGCCGCGATCGCCGCGGCTTCCGTCGGCGTGAAGATGCCCGTGTAGATGCCGCCGATGACGATGATGATCAGCGCCAGGCCCCAGAACGCGTCGAGGAAGGCCTTGAAGCGCTCGCCCCAGCTCGCGCGCGGCATGCGCGGGTAGTCGTTCTTGCGCGCGCGCCACCAGGTCGTCAGGCCCAGCAGGATCGCCAGCGTGATCCCGGGCAGCACGCCGGCGATGAACAGGTCGCCGACCGAGGCCGTCGACACCGGGTTGCCGTCCGGTCCGGTGGCGCTCATCCCGTTGGTCGCGATCGAGAAGATCACGAGGTTGATCGAGGGCGGGAACAGGATGCCCAGCGCACCCGAGGTCGTGATGACGCCCGCGGAGAAGCGCTTCGGGTAGCCCGCCTCGACCATCGCCGGCAGGATGATCGAGCCGATCGCCACGACGGTGGCGACCGACGAGCCCGAGATCGCGGCGAACAGGGCGCACGCGAGCACGCCCGCCAGCCCGAGGCCGCCGTAGAAGTGGCCCACCATCTTCGAGGCGAAGACGATCATCCGCCGCGCCGCGCCGCCGTTGGTCAGGAAGTTGCCGGCGAGGATGAAGAACGGGATCGCCATGATGGGGAAGCTGTTCAGGCCCTCGAACAGCTTCATGCCCACGCTGGCCATCGGCACGTCGGACAGGAAGAAGAAGAAGCCCATCACCGTCAGGCCGAGCGCGATGGACACCGGCATGCCGGTGAGCATCAGCAGGATCAGCAGGGTGAAGATGATCAGCGCGCTCATTTGATCGTGCCCTCCGGCGTCGGCTCGTAGTTGTCGACGTCGTTCAGCCCCTCGACGTGGGCGACTTCGTGGTGCGGCAGCTCGCCGGTCTTCCAGAACGAAACCAGCACCTGCACGAAGCGGAAGCACATCAGGTACGACGCGACCGGGATGCACATGTACTCGATCCAGACGGGCAGCTCGAGGTCGGGGGTCGTGGCGCCTTCGGTGAGGTCGTCGACGTTGCGGCCCAGGGCATGGAACAGCGCGTACTTCATGCCGTCGTCCCACACCAGCACCGCGCCCATCGTCCCGACGACCACCGTGAAGATGATGCCGCCGGCCAGGCCGATGATCGTGAGCCAGCGCGCCTGCGCGGGCGGCAGGGTGCGCACGAGGGTGTCGACGCCCACGTGGGTGCCGTGCCGGACGCCGTAGGCGGCGCCGAACTTGGCCATCCAGATGAACATGTAGATGCACAGCTCCTGGGCCCAGCCGAGGTTGATCTGCAGCAGGAAGTCCTGGATGAACTGCAGCGACGGCGGATAGTGCGCGCCGGCGGCGTAGCGATGGACCACCGCGACGAAGATCAGCAGCGTCGCCGCGCCCATGAGGAACGCGATGAGCCACTCTTCGAGGTGGTCGAGGAAGCGACCGAACATCGGACGAGGCCTTTCTCGCGCGGCGCGCGATGCAGGAGGGACGCGTGCGCCCGCCGCGCGCCGGCGTCGGGCGCGGCGGCATCGGACGCCCAGTGG
>DASVLN010000203.1:0-2388 GCA_036384855.1 Burkholderiaceae bacterium
CGCGGCTGGGCGGCGGCGGGTCGGCGTCGCGGATCGCGCGCACGAGCGCGTCGTCGTCGCCGGCCGGCGCGCCCGGGTAGGGGCTCGCGTTGGTCAGCAGGCGGTAGAGGACGGCGCCCAGCGAGTAGATGTCGCTCGCCGCGGTGAGATCTTCGCCCCGCACCTGCTCCGGGCTCGCGTAGACGTGCGCGCCGAGGTGGCGCGTGACCGGATGCGGCCCGGGCGTCGCGGGGTCGAAGCGCCGCGGGATGCCGAAGTCCACCAGCTTGACCACGCCGTCGTGCGTCACGAGGATGTTGCCGGCCTTGAGGTCGCGATGGACGACGTGCTGCCCGTGCGCGTCGTGCACCGCGCGGCAGACCTCGCTGAAGAGGCGCAGCCGCCCGGCCAGCGGCAGGCGCTGGCGCTCGCACCATTCGTCGATCGGCTCGCCCTCGACGAACTCCATCACGAAGTAGGGCACGCCGTCGTCGGTGACGCCGCCGTCCAGGACGCGGGCGAGGTTCGGGTGCGCGACCCGCGTGAGGATGCGCAGCTCGCCGCGCAGGCGCGCGATCACGCCCTCGGCGTCGCGGCAGATGCGCATCGCCTTGATGGCGACCTGCTGGCCGAGGCGGCCGTCGACCGGCTCCGCGCGCCAGACGTCGCCCGCGCTGCCGCTGGCCACCAGCGACAGCACGCGCCACGGGCCCACGCGCCGGCCGACCCAGGCAGGATGCGGACCGGCCTCGATCGAGGCGATCGCCAGGCCGGCGGGCAGGCGGTCCAGGTCCTCGTCGGCGCTGCGCGCGGCGGCCAGCAGCGAGACGAGTTCCTCGCGCAGCGCCGCGTCGCCCGCGCAGACCTCGTCGACGAATGCGCTCTGCGCGGGCCCCTCGAGCTCCAGCGCCTGCGCGAGCAGCGTCTTCACGCGCTGCCAGTGCGCGCGCGCGGTCGCGTCGCCGTTCACCAGGCGACCTCCGTGCGGCGCGCCGCGCTGCGGGCCCCCGTCGAAGCGGCCGGGCAAGGGCTCATGGCGCCCCCCCGCCTTCATCGGTGCGGCTGAGCTCGCGCAGCAGCCACGCGCGCGCGGTGACCCATTCGCGCTTGACGGTCGCCGGCGAGACGGCCAGCGCCTCCGCGGTCTCGGCCACGCTCAGGCCGCAGAAGTAGCGCAGCTCGACGACGCGGCCCTGCTGCGGATCGAGGCGTTCGAGCTTGCGCAGCGCACGGTCGATCGCGACCAGGTCGGGCGCCTCGTCCGTCACGGCGGCGGACAGCCCGGGCAGGGTGCCGCGGTCCTCGCGCAGCGCATCCAGGCTCAGCACCTCGACGCCGCCGCCGCGCTTGGCGGCCTGGCGCGAGCGCGCGTGGTCGATGAGGATGTGGCGCATCATCGTCGACGCCCAGCCGAAGAAGTGGCCGCGCGACTCCCACTGCATCGGCCCCTTCTCGGCCAGCCGCAGGTAGACCTCGTGCACGAGGCCGGTGCCCTGCAGGGTATGGCCGTCGCGCTCGCGCTGCAGGTGGCGCTGGGCCATGCGGCGCAGCTCGTCGTAGACCATCGGCACCATGCGCGCGAAGGCGTCGCCGTCGCCGCGAGACCAGCTCGCCAGCAGCTGCGTCACCTCGCCCGGCGGCCCCGTGTCGCCCGCCGCCATGGCCGCAGCGACGGGGGCGATCCCGCTCCCGGTGCGTCGACTTCGATCGCCTGCCTCGTCGTCCATGCGGCCTGCCCGTCCTCGAGTTGATGCGGCGCCGCCGCCGCCCGGGTCGGGCCGCGCGGGGCGCGTACCGATTATGGCGGCCGAGCTGTCGATCCGCAGTACCCCGTCCGGTATCCACATGTGAACGCGACCGGTGTTTCGTGCAAAGCGGCCGCTTCAGGCGCCCAGGAGCGTGCGCGACGCCTGCGCCAGCTGCACGCGGTTGTGCACGGCGAAGCGGTTGCGCAGCTGGCGCATGTGGTAGTCCACCGCATGCGAGGAGATGCTCAGGTGGTGGGCGATGCGCTTGTCGCTCTCGCCGCGCGCGACGTGGCCGAGGATCTCGCGCTGCACCGGCGTCAGCGAAGCCGCCGGGTCTGCGCGGTCGGGCAGGCCGCTGTAGCGCGTGTAGTACTCGTGCAGGCACAGGCCGAGCGTCAGCACCTCGCCGATGCGCTCGCCCGAGAGCAGCCGCGGGTCGGGCGTGCGCGCGAGCAGGCTGACGAAGTGGCGCCGGCCCTCGGGCTCGCCCGGGAGCACGAGGAACGCGCCGCCGCGCATGCCGGTGCCGGCGAGATCCTGCACGAAGCGCCGCACGGGCGCGCGCGCGGGCGCGTCGGCGGAGCAGTCCTCGAGCTGGGCCAGCGTCCACGCGGCCGGCAGGCTCGAGCGCGTGGCCAGCGCGAGGCGCGGGTCGACCTCG
>DASVLN010000204.1:0-11114 GCA_036384855.1 Burkholderiaceae bacterium
CCCGCGCAGGCGCCCGCCCGGGCGGCCGCGGCGCCCGCGTGCGCCGTCCCCCGTCCCGGCCGTCGCACCGGACCGCCTGGCCTCGTTCACGCTTGCTTCATCGTTGTTCGTCCCCGACGCGCGAGCCCTCCGGCGCGCATCCGCCTGCCGGCCCATCGTGCGTCGGGCCACCCGGGCGGTCAACCGGGTCAGTCGGGCAGCTGGTAGTGCAGCGTGTAGTTGTGCACGCCGTCCTCGATCGCCAGCTCCAGCCGTCCGCTGATGCCGGCCAGCGCCCCGCCGCCCGAGCCCGGCACCACGACGATGGACAGTGTCTGCGCGCCGCGGTCCATCGTGCCGGTGTGCTGCAGCGCGAAGCGGCCGGCCCGGTCGCCGAGGCGGCCGTCCACCCATTCGAGCGCGACGTAGCCCGCCGAGCCCGCGGCCGGGTCGCCGGCCGACAGCATCTCGCCGTCGCTCGTGCCCACGAGGCCGCCCTCGAAGGTCTTGGCGAGCAGGAAGCGGCCGAGCGCCGCGGGGCTGTCGCCGGCCGGACGCGGGGTCATGGTGACGCGGAAGGTGCCGGAGGCGGTGGCTTGCATGGGGGGCTCCCGTGGATGGCGTGCGCGCGAGCATACGTCCTCACGCCCGGCATCGCCGGCGAAGACCGCGTGCGCGGGGGAGGATGGCCAAGTCCCCCTAGAATCCGCCGATGACCCGCCCCGTCCGTTCGCAGTACGAAGATTTCATGCGCCTCGTGCGCGACCGCGGCCGCGCCAAGGGCGACCGCACCGGGACGGGCACGACCAGCCTCTTCGGCCACCAGATGCGCTTCGACCTGTCGGAGGGCTTCCCGCTGGTGACGACCAAGAAGGTGCACCTGAAGTCCATCATCCTCGAGCTGCTGTGGTTCCTGCGCGGCGACTCGAACGTGAAGTGGCTGCAGGAGCGCGGCTGCACGATCTGGGACGAGTGGGCCGGCCCCGACGGCGAGCTCGGCCCGGTCTACGGCGTGCAGTGGCGCTCGTGGCCGACGCCCGAGGGCGGCCACGTCGACCAGATCGCCCAGGTCGTCCACCAGCTGCGCACCAATCCCGACTCCCGCCGCATCATCGTCAGCGCCTGGAACGTCGCCGACCTGCCCAGGATGGCGCTGATGCCCTGCCACGCGCTCTTCCAGTTCTACGTCGCGCCACCCGAGGCGCCCGGCGCCCGCGGCAAGCTGTCGTGCCAGCTCTACCAGCGCAGCGCCGACATCTTCCTGGGCGTCCCGTTCAACATCGCGAGCTACGCGCTGCTCACGCACATGCTCGCGCAGCAGTGCGACCTCGACGTCGGCGACTTCATCTGGACCGGCGGCGACTGCCACCTCTACGACAACCACGCCGAGCAGGTCGACACCCAGCTCGCGCGCACGCCGTTCCCCTACCCGACGCTGCGCATCCGGCGCCGGCCCGACTCGATCCTCGGCTACGAGCTGGAGGACTTCGAGGTGCTCGACTACCAGCACCACCCGGCGATCAAGGCGCCGGTCGCGGTATGAAGATCGCGCTGATCGCCGCGGTCTCGCGCAACGGCGTCATCGGCAACGCCGGCGAGCTGCTGTGGAAGCTGCCCGAGGACATGCAGTTCTTCAAGCGCGCGACCACGGGCTCGCCGGTCGTCATGGGCCGTCGCACCTGGGATTCGATCCCGGCGAAGTTCCGGCCCCTCGCGGCGCGCACCAACATCGTCCTCACGCGCGACCGCGAGTGGCGGGCGGACGGGGCGATCGTCGTCCACACCTTCGAGGACGCGATCGAGCGCGCGCTGGAATCCGTCGCCACCGAGCCGCACGCCTCGCGCGCCTGGATCATCGGCGGCGCCGAGATCTACGCGCTCGCGATGCCGCACGCCGACGAGCTCGTGCTCACCGAGATCGACCGCGACTTCCAGGGCGATGCCCGCTTCCCCGGCTGGACGCGCGGCGATTTCGTCGAGGTCTCGCGCGAGCGGCACCGTGCCGCCGCGCCCAACGACTTCGACTTCTCGTTCGTCACGCTGCGGCGCGTGACGCCCGGCTGACGGGCCGGCGCAACCGGCCGACGACGGCCAGGCCGGCCAGGGCCAGCGCCCAGCCCGCGGGCTCCGGAACCGTCGGCAAAGGCACGGGGACCTGCAGCGTCGCGCCGCCGACGGTCGGGCCGTAGTGGTGCTCGTGCGGCTGGTCGTAGTCCATGGTCAGGCCGGCGAAGGTCAGCGTCACGTCCGGCGCGCTCGGGTAGTACCAGGTCGCGTCGATCGAGGTCACGAAGCCGCCGGAGACGGTGATCGAGCCCCAGAACGGGATGCCCACCCAGGCGTCGGAGTCGAAGCCGCCCAGGAACGAATCCATCACGACGTGCGCGGTCGACGCATCGTAGGTGCCGTCCGCCCAGGACGGCAGCGTGACGTCCAGGGTGCCCGTCCACGGGCCGACCACGTCCTGCGGCGGGCCGGACTGGCATTGATCGGGCAGCTCCCAGCAATCGGGCGAGTGATCCCAGGTGCCCTGGAACCACACCGCCTCGGTGGTGTCGGCGCGCGCGGCGCCGGCCAGGCCGGTGAGCAGCGCGAGGGCTGCGGATGCCGCGCGAACCGCGGGCCGGACGTCGTAGGTCGGCATGTTTCCTCCCAAGGATGAAGACTTGACGACCGGCGACTCTAGCGGCAACGGCCCGTCGCGGCGCCCCCCTAGAAGCGACCTGCGGCCGGGCACGCCGATGAAAACGCGGAGCTTGCGTGAAGGTGTCCCCGACGGCCGGGGAAGGGTGCCCGTGAGGCCGATCCGGGCCGTGCGCCTTCAGCCGCGCGCCATCACCGTGTTCAGCTCGGAGTACCCCATCGCCTCGAGCGCGGCGGGCGCCTCGATGCGGCCCTCGTCGACGAAGCTGCGCATCAGCGCCGCGACGAGGCCGTTGACCAGCTCGGAGATGCCGGAGCCCGCGCTGTAGCGGCGCACGCCCAGCTCGCGCAGCTGCGCGATCGGCATCATGCCGGGACGAGCCATCACGTTCAGCGGCAGCTTGGCGCCGGCGACGACGGCCGCGATCTCGCCGGCGTCGGTGATGCCGGGCACGAAGATGCCGCTCGCGCCGGCGTCGCGGTAGCGCGCCTCGCGCGCGAGCACCTCGGCCACGCGCTGGCCGGGCTCGGCCAGGCCGCGCAGGAACACGTCGGTGCGGGCGTTGACGAACAGGTCGACGCCACGCGCCTTGCCGGCCTCGCGCGCGGCCGCGATCTTGGCGGCGAGCAGCGCGGGCTCGGCGCTGCCGTCCTCGATGTTGATGCCGACGGCGCCGGCCTCGACCACCGCGCCGACCAGCTCGCCCACCTCGGCCGGGTCGTCGGAGAAGCCGCCTTCGACGTCCACCGTCACCGGCAGCGTGACCGCGCCCGCGACCGCGCGCACGGTCTGCAGCAGCAGCTCGCGCGGCAGCAGGTCACCGTCGGGCCAGGCGTGCGACCAGGCGACGGCGGCGCTGCTGGTGGCCACCGCGCGCGCGCCGGCCTCCTGGGCGAGGCGGGCGCTGCCGGCGTCCCAGCAGTTGGCCAGCAGCAGCAGGCCGTCGGCATGCAGGGCGTGGAAGCGGGCGTCGAGCGGTGCGGCGGTCGTCATGGCGTCCTTTCGGGGTCGGCGGTGGCGAGGGGGGTCGGCGCGCGATGTTCGCACAGGCGCACGCGCCGTTGCCGGCCGGATGCGGACATGCCCCTGCCCGACGGCCGGCAATCGGGCCGCCCGCGACGGGCCCCCGTCAGGCCCGTTCGCTACCATCGCGGCCATCGACGCCCGCGCGCGTCCCGAAGGCAACGCATCGGAGAGTTCCCGCATGACCTCAGGCTTCCACGTGCACGGGCCGCACGACCACGAGATGGAGCACGCGACCGAGCACGCCGCAGCCCACGGCGACGTCGGCGGGATGACCGGCCAGCTCGCCGTCATCACCGCGGTGCTGGCGACGATCGGCGCCCTGTTCTCGTACATGGGCGGCGCGACCCAGGCCGACGCCGCGCTGGCCAAGAACGATGCCGCGATCCGCAAGACCGAGGCATCCGACCAGTGGAACTTCTACCAGGCGAAGAACGCGCGCCAGGCGGTCGCGGAGCTGGGCCTCGACCTCGTGCCTGCCGACAAGCGCGACCAGTACGCCAAGGCGATCGCCAAGTACAAGTCGGACAAGGATCCGATCATGGACAAGGCCAAGGAGCTCGAGAAGGAGGCCGCGTCCTTCGACGAGCGCAGCGAGCACCTGATGCACCTGCACCACCGCTGGGCCGCGGCGACCACCTTCGTCCAGATCTCGATCGCGCTGGCGGCGATCGCCCTGCTGACCCGCCGGCGCTGGCTCGAGTGGGGCACGCTGGGCGTGGCCGCGATCGGCGTGGCGACCGGCGTGCTGGCGTTCCTCCAGGCTTGAGAACCCGCGCAAAAGTATCGGTATCGGCCTGCCGCGTATCGGCAGCGCGGGCATCCGGGTCTATCGTTGCGCCATCGACGGCCGCGCGGTCACCGCGCCGCCGGCGGGGTCGACCACCACCAGGAGCATCGCAGCATGGCCAGGGCCCGCAGGCTCACCCCCGAGTTCGAGCATGACCTCGCGCGCGACCCCGCGCTCGGCTACGAGGCGCCCGGCCCCGACGAATTCGTGCGCTGCATCGAGCACGGCAGCCCGACGCCGCTGGAACGCTGGCACTGCCACGACGAGTACGAGCTGCAGCTGATCGTCGGCACGCGCGGCCGCGCGTTCATCGGCGACTACGAGGGCCATTTCGAGCCGGGCCACCTCGTGCTCACCGGCCCGCGCCTGCCGCACAACTGGATCTCCACCGACCTGCCGCCCGACGGCCTGGCCGTGCGCAGCCTGGTGCTGCAGTTCCGCGAGGAGCCGCTGCGCGAGGGCATGCGTGCGATCCGCGAGCTCGGGGAGCTGCGGCCGCTGCTGGAGCGTGCGCGGCGCGGCGTCGAGTTCTTCGGCATCGGCGAGCAGGTGCGCGAACGCTTCCAGCGCATCCGGGCGAGCCGCGGCCTCGCGCGCTTCGTCGAGTTCGCCGGCCTGCTGTGCCTGCTGCAGCGCTGCGAGGACACGAGGCTGCTGTCCTCCGACCCGACGGCCGGCCTGGGCGACGCCCCGGGCGCGGCGCTCGCGTCCGCGGCGATCGCCTTCATCGACGCGCACTGCACCGAGGCGCTGTCGGTCGGCGACGTCGCGCGCCGCTTCCACATGAGCGAGAGCCGCTTCTCGCGCCTCCTGCGCCAGGCCACCGACGGCACCTTC
Organism: Burkholderiaceae bacterium; assembly: GCA_036384855.1. GTDB lineage: Bacteria > Pseudomonadota > Gammaproteobacteria > Burkholderiales > Burkholderiaceae_C > Scleromatobacter. The sequence goes on from DASVLN010000204.1 coordinate 5,274, forward strand.
ACCGAGTTCGTCAACCGCGCGCGCGTGCATCGCGCCTGCGAGATGCTGATGCACAGCGAGCGCCAGGTGGCGGCCGTCTGCTTCGCCGCCGGATTCAACAACATCGCCAACTTCAACCGGCGCTTCCGCGAGATCAAGGGCACCACCCCGACCGACTTCCGCGCGCAGCACCGGGCCCGCCTCGGGCCGCCCCTGCCGGCGCGGCGCGACGCACCACAGCGGAGACGAGAACCATGACAGACAGACTGCGGGACAAGGTGGCCGTCGTGACCGGCGCGGCCTCGGGAATCGGCCTGGCCAGCGCGCGCGCGATGCTGGCCGAGGGCGCGACCGTCGTGATGGCCGACCGCGACGCCGCGGCGCTGGAGGCGCTGCGCGCCGGGCTCGGGCCGGCGATGCATCCGCTCGTCGTCGACCTGCTCGACGCCGCGGACTGCGCCACGCTCGTGCCGCGCGCGCTGGCGGTGGCCGGGCGCATCGACATCCTGCACGCCAACACCGGCAGCTACGTGGGCGGCGACCTCGTGGACGCCGAGCCCGCCGCGATCGACCGCATGGTGGCGCTCAACGTCGCCGTCGTGATGAAGAACGTGCAGGCCGCCCTCGGCCACATGATCGCGCGCCGCACCGGCGACGTCGTCGTGACGAGCTCGCTGGCGGCGCACTTCCCGACGCCTTGGGAGCCGGTCTACGCGTCGTCGAAGTGGGCGATCGACTGCTTCGTGCAGACCGTGCGGCGGCAGGTGTTCCGGCACGGCATCCGGGTCGGCGCGATCTCGCCGGGCCCGGTCGCCACCGGCCTGCTCGCGGACTGGCCGGCCGACAAGCTGCGCGAGGCGCAGGCCTCGGGCAGCCTGCTCGATCCGGCCGAGGTCGCCGAGACCATCGTCTTCATGCTGACGCGGCCTCGCGGCATGACGATCCGCGACATCGTCATGATGCCGACCCAGTTCGACCTTTGAGGCGCGGGCCTGCGCGACTGCGCCAGAATGCACGCTCCACGGCGGCATCCGGACACCATGAAGATCTGCATCTACGGCGCGGGCGCGATCGGCCTGCTCATCGGCGCGCGCCTCGCGGCCACGGGCCGGCACGAGGTGAGCGCGGTCGCGCGCGGAGCGACGCTCGCGGCGCTCGTCGAGCACGGCTTTCGCGCCGAGACGCCCGACGGCCCGGTCGGCGGCCGTGCGCTCGCGAGCGAGCACCCCGCCGTGCTGGGCGTGCAGGACGTCGTCGTCGTCGCCGTGAAGGCGCCGGCGCTGGCCGACATCGCCGCGCGCATCGCGCCGCTGCTGGGCCCGCACACGATCGTGCTGCCGGCGATGAACGGCGTGCCATGGTGGTTCTGCCAGGGGCTGCCGGGCGCGGCCTCCGGGCTCACGCTGTCCAGCGTCGACCCGGACGGCGCGATCGCGCGCGGCATCCCGGTCGAGCACGTCGTCGGCTGCGTCGTCCACGCCGCCAGCTACGTGGGCGAGCCGGGCGTCACGCACAACAGGATGGGCCGCGGGCTCGTGATCGGCGAGCCGCGCGGCGGAATCTCGCCGCGCGTGGAGCAGCTGCGGGCCGCGCTCGAGGCGGCCGGCTTCGAGGCCACCGCCTCGCCCATGATCCAGCGCGACATCTGGTACAAGCTCTGGGGCAACATGACCACCAACCCGATCAGCGCGATCACCGGCGCCACGACCGACCGCGTGATGGCCGACGACCTGGTGCGCCAGCTCACGACCGAGGCGATGCTGGAATCGGGCCGCATCGGAGAGCGCCTGGGCTTCGCGATCGCGCAGACGCCCGAGGAACGCCACCAGATCACGCGCAAGCTGGGCGCGTTCAAGACCTCGATGCTGCAGGACGTCGAGGCGGGCCGCGCGATCGAGCTGGACAGCCTGGTGGGCGCGGTGCGCGAGCTCGGCCGGCACGTGGGGGTCGCCACGCCGATGATCGACGCCATCTTCGGGCTCGCACGCCTGTTCGGCCGCGTGCACGGGCTCTATCCCGAGGCCGCGCCGCGGCCGTCGGCGGGCTGAATGTAAGGTTCCGGCGTGCCGCGCGACCAACGGCGGAGTACCCTCGCTGCTGCCATGACCGCCGCCGACCTGCCCTCCTCCTCGCTGCCGACGCCGGCCGCCGCGCCGCGGCGCCGGCTCGTCGCGCGCCACTCGCCACTCGTGCGCGTCACGCACTGGATCAACGTCCTGTGCTTCTCGCTGCTGCTGATGTCGGGCGCGCAGATCTTCAACGCCCATCCGCGCCTGTACTGGGGCGAGTACGGTGCCGACTTCGACCACGCCTGGCTCGCGGTGCAGTCGCTGCACGACGCGCGCGGCTGGCACGGCGCGCTGCGGGTCGGGCCGCTGGTGCTCGAGACGACCGGCGTGCTGGGTGCCTCGCCGGAAGGCGGTGGCCTGGTGCCGCGCGCGTTCCCCTCGTGGCTGACGATCCCGTCCTACCAGGATCTCGCGACCGGCCGCCGCTGGCACTTCTTCTTCGCGTGGCTGTTCGCGATCAACGGGCTGGTCTACCTGGCCGCCGGGTTCGCGCGCCGCCACTTCGGACGCGACCTGCTGCCCACGCGCGCCGAGCTCGCGCCGGCGCACCTGGCCCACGAGGTCGTCACGCACGCGAAGCTGCGGTTCCCCAAGGGCGAGGCCGCCCGCCGCTACAACGTGCTGCAGAAGCTCGCCTACCTCGGCGTGATCTTCGTGCTGCTACCGGGCATGGTGCTGACGGGACTGACGATGTCGCCCGGCCTCGACTCCGCGCTCCACGGGCTGCTCGACGTCTTCGGCGGCCGCCAGTCGGCGCGTGCGATCCACTTCATCTGCGCGTCGCTGCTGGTCGCCTTCGTGGTGGTGCACCTCGTGATGGTCGTGGCCTCGGGGCTGTGGAACAACCTGCGCTCGATGGTGACCGGGCGCTACGCGATCGAGGAGGAGGCGATGAGCGCCGAACGGCCGCCCGAAGGCGCTCGCGCCGCTGTCCGCGCGAAGGAGGCTTCGCGATGAGCGGCCGCGCTCCCGACCTCCTGATCCGCCAGGCGGACGCCATGGCCCGCTTCAGCGCCCGTCGCCGCTGGCTGCGCGGGCTGGTCGGCGGCGCGGGCGCGCTGGCGCTGGCCGGCTGCGACCGCCTGTCGCAGGACGACCGCGTCCTGGCCACCCTGCGCGGTGCCGAGAAGCTGACGATGGGCAGCCAGCGGCTGATCCTCGAGCACCAGCCGCTCGCCAAGGAGTACGGCGAGCGCGACCTCTCGCCGAAGTTCCGCGCCAACGGCTCCACGATGCCCGAGAGCGCCGAGTACAAGCGCCTGCTGCAGGGCCGCTTCGCCGACTACCGGCTGCAGGTCGACGGTCTCGTGCAGCGGCCGCTCGCGCTGTCGCTGGCCGAGATCAAGTCGATGAAGGCGCGCCAGCAGATCACGCGCCACGACTGCGTCGAGGGCTGGAGCGCGATCGGCAAGTGGCAGGGCGTGCCGCTCGGGCAGGTGCTCGACCTCGCCGGCGTGAAGCCGGGTGCGCGCTACGTGATCTTCCACTGCGCGGACAACCTGGCCGGCACCGCCGACGCGAGCGGTCTTTACTACGAGAGCATCGACCTGCTGGATGCCTACCACCCGCAGACCATCCTCGCCTACGGGATGAACGGCGGCGACCTGCCCGTCGCCCACGGCGCCCCGCTGCGCCTGCGCGTCGAGCGCCAGCTCGGCTACAAGCAGGCCAAGTTCGTGATGCGCGTCGAGGTCGCGGACGGTTTCTCGCGCCTGCACGGGGGCCACGGCGGCTTCTGGGAAGACCGCGGCTACGAGTGGTACGCGGGCATCTGAAGCGGCATGCGCGGATCCGGCGCGCCGGCGCACCCCGCGCGGGCGCGATGCGCGTCGATGGTGCGGCGAACGTGCACCGCGAAGCGGCCCGCGCGGGCGCACAATCGCGGCTCGACCATCACGCGCCGACCCGCCCATGAAGCTCGCCACCTGGAACGTCAACTCCCTGTCCGTGCGCCTGCCGCACCTGCTCGACTGGCTGGCGAACACGCAGCCCGACGTCGTCGTGCTGCAAGAGACCAAGCTCGTCGACGAGAAATTCCCGCACGCGGAGCTGAGGGAGGCCGGCTGGCATGCCGAGTTCTTCGGCCAGAAGACCTACAACGGCGTCGCCCTGCTCTCGCGCGTGCCGGCCACCGACGTCGTGCGCAACATCCCCGGCCACGCCGACGAGCAGGCGCGCGTGATCGCGGGCACGGTGGGCGACGTGCGCGTCGTCGGCGCCTACTTCCCCAACGGCCAGGCGCCGGGCAGCGAGAAGTTCGCCTACAAGATGGCCTGGCTCGACGCCCTGCGAGGCTGGCTCGCGACCGAGCTCGCCGCGCATCCGAAGCTCGTGCTGATGGGCGACTTCAACATCGCGCCGGAAGATCGCGACGTCCACGATCCCGTGCTGTGGGCCGGCCAGATCCACTGCACCGACGAGGAGCGCGCGCATTTCCGCGGCCTGTGCGGCCTCGGCCTGCACGACGCGTTCCGCCTGTTCGAGCAGGCGCCCAAGCTGTGGAGCTGGTGGGACTACCGCAACCTCGCGTTCCGCAAGAACCAGGGCCTGCGCATCGACCACGTCCTCGTGAGCGAGGCGCTGCGTGCCGGGGTCACCGCCTGCACGATCGACAAGGCGCCGCGCAAGCTCGAGCGCCCGAGCGACCACGCGCCGGTGACGGTGGAGATCGCCGGCTGAGGGCCGGCCGCGCGACGTTCAGCCGCGGCGCGCCTCGATGGTCCGCAGCGCCGCGCGCGCGCGGTCGATCGCGTCGCGATTGAGCTCGCGCGAGGTCGCGCTGCCGACGCGGGCGTTGTGCAGCACGCGTTCCAGCAACTCGCGCGCCTCGGCGTCGCGGCCGAGGCGGGCGAGGTACAGGCCATAGGCGGCCAGCGTCTCGGTCGTCTCGTGCACCTGGCGGGCGCGTGCGAAGGCCTCGAGCGCCCGCGTCTCGTCGATCTCGGCAAGCGCTTGCGCGTACCACAGGGCCGCGTCGCCGCGTGCCTCCTGCGGCTCGTCGGCGAACAGCGACTCGAGCGTCTGCACCGCCTGCGCATGCTGCCCCGCGGCGAGCTGCGCGCGCGCGAGGCCGCGCCGGAACTTGAGATCCTTCGCGTAGGGGCCGCTCGCGCACTGGCGGAACTCCTCGACCGCGGCCGCCGCGTCGCCGCGCGCGAGCAGCGCCTCGGCCACGCGGGCACGGTTGTCGGCGGTGGGCGTGCGCTCGAAGTCCTGCTGCGCCTCGCGCAGCGCACGGTTCGGATCGACGATCGCCGACACCGCCCGCTTCGACTTGCGCGCCACGGCGGAGTGGCGGATCTCGGGCAGGTACTCGGCGAAGAAGTAGATCAGGCTGCCCAGGAACGGCGCGATGATCAGGATGATCAGCCAGTACATGTTGCGGCCCGTGCGGACCGCGTGGACGCCGAAATAGATGGCGATCGCGAAGTTCAGAATGCCCAGCAGCGGCATCGTTCCCCCCAGTTGTCGGAACCCGCGATTTTAAGGCGTGCGAAGGAAGGCGGCTGCCCGTCAGTCGTCGAGCCCGAGCTCCTGGATCTTGCGCGTGATCGTGTTGCGCCCGATGCCCAGCTTCTGCGCCGCCTCGATGCGCCGCCCGCGCGTGAGCGCCAGCGCAGTGCGGATCAGCTGGCCCTCGAACTGGCGGCTGAGCTGCTCCCAGACGTCGGGCGAGCCGGCGTCCAGCAGCGTGCGCGCCGCGAGCTCGAGATCGCCCAGCCACGCACCGCCACCCGGGGTGCCGGCCGGCGGCGGCTCGGTCGCGAACGTCGTGGGCGCGAGCGCCGGGACG